>SMLU01000005.1 GCA_007859745.1 Phycisphaerae bacterium RAS1
CCCCCCCCCCCCCCCACCGCGGCGGACTCGATCGCCCCAGAACGCCACACTACCCCGTCGGCCGGCCGGAAGAAAGCTGTCATCCCGGCGGTTAAGTTGTTAGACTTTGGGTCGTTCGAGCCGATAGACGACTTCGAACCCGTACGGAGAATGGCATGATGTTTATGAGACGCAGTCTCGGAAAGCTCGCCGCGCTGGCCACGCTCGGGCTGGCCCTGGCGGTCGCCACGAACGCCGACCCGGGCGGCGCCGCCGCGGGCATGGCGCCGAAGTTCAAGGCCAAGAGCATGTCGGGCGCCGAGATCGACTTTCCGAATGCCTACAAAGGCAAGGCGGTGCTTCTCGTCTTCTGGGCCACGTGGTGACCCCCCTGTCGGGCGGAAGCCCCACGCCTGGTTCAGGCGTATCAGAAGATGCACGGTGACAGCTTCGAGATCGTCGGCGTCTCGCGCGACAAGGCCCGCGGCAAGGACGCCGCCACCGTCAAGAAGTTCCTGGAAACCAACAAGATGGCCTGGCCGCAGGTCTACGAGGGGACGGACCCGATCTCGCAGCTCTACGGCGTGCGCGGGATTCCGTCGCTCTTCCTGGTGGACGGCGACACCGGCAAGCTGCTCGCCAGCGGCGGAGATCTCCGCGGAGATTCGCTGGAAGGCACGCTGAAAACCGCCATCGCGGCGAAGGAAGCCGAGAAGAAGAAAGCCGGAAAAAAAGGCAAGTAGCAATGAAACGCGAGTAGCGCTGAATCATTGGGTGGGTCGGGCGTCTCGCCCGTCTCTTACCAGAGCGCTACCGCGGATCGCCGACGGATTTGGAAAGCAACCGACCTCCAGCCCCGGAGGGGCGGCAGAATAAGACCCCGGGCGCAAGCCCGGGGAACTCCGCGCAATCTCGCGTTTCGAAGTAACGTTGGAAACCGGACAGAGTGAAGTGCTCAGACGGACCGCACCGCTCGATCCCGCGCTAGAGCCCATTCGCGAAAAAGTCATCGCGGGACAGCGCCTGACGCGCGACGACGGGCTGATGCTCTATCGCTCACGCGACATCTTCACCGTCGGCGAGCTGGCCAACGTCGTCCGCGAGCGGCTGCACGGGCGCCGTGCGTACTACAACATCAACCGGCACATCAATTACACCAACTACTGCGTGCTGCGTTGCAAATTCTGCTCCTTCTACCGGCAGATGCCGAAAGGCGGGGCGCCGGGCGCGGGGCGCGGGGCGCGGCAGCCTTCCGAAACATCGGCGCTCGAAACGAGCTCGCCGGCCGCGCTGCTCGAGCCGGCAGCGCCGCACGTTCATGATGACAACGGCGGATACGAGTATTCGTTGGACCAGATCTTCGACGTCGCGGTCGAGGCCGCCGAGCAGGGCGCGACCGAGGTGCACATCGTCGGCGGCCTGCACCCGACGCTGCCGTTCCAGTTCTATCTGGACATGTGCCGCGGCATCCGGCAGCGCGCCCCGCGGCTGCACATCAAGGCGTTCACCGCCATCGAGATCGTCCACTTCACGCGCATCGCCCGCCCCCGTCTCAGCATCGAGGAAGTGCTGACCCAGCTTCGCGCGGCCGGGCTGGACAGCCTGCCGGGCGGCGGCGCGGAGATTTTCGACGACCGTGTGCACGACGAGGCCTTCAAGAACAAGGTCGGCGAAAAACACTGGTTCGACGTTCACCGCGCCGCCCACAAGCTCGGCATCCCCACCAACGCGACCATGCTCTACGGCCACGTCGAGACGATCGACGAGCGCATCACGCACATGATCAAGCTCCGCGAGCTGCAGGACGAGGCGCTCGCGCGAATGTCGAATGTCGAATGTCGAATGTCCAATGAGCAAGCGATCGGCTCGCTGGAGGATGGGAACCGCCCGGCGAATTCGACATTCGACCTTCGACATTCCGCATTTCAGTGCTGCATCCCCCTCTCCTTCATCCCCGACGGCAGCGCCCTCGCCCATCTGCCCGGGCCGACCGGGCTCGACGACCTGCGAACTCTGGCCGTCGCGCGGCTGATGCTGGACAACTTCCCGCACATCAAGGCCTTCTGGATCATGCAATCGCCCAAGCTGTCGCAGGTGGCGCTGAACTGGGGCGTCGACGACTTCGACGGCACCGTGATCTGGTACGACATCACCAAGCGCGAAGGCCGCGGCACCAACCGTCAGGAGTTGAGCGTCGATCAAATCTGCCGCCTCATCCGAGAGGCAGGCTGCGAGCCGGTCGAGCGCGACACCTTCTACCGACCGGTCGCACGAGCGCGGGATCAGGGACCGAGGGATCAAGGGACCGAGGGACCGAGGGATAAAGGGATAAAGGGCGCGCAGCAGGCGTGAGGCCCGCGCGCCCTTTTTCCCTTTATCCCTTTATCCCTAGATCCCTTGATCCCTTCGTCCCTACTTCCGCCCCGCCCCCTCATCTTCCTTCTCCATCTCGCGCAATCGGTGCTCACGCGATTCGCGGAGCAAACGCTCGTACTCGCTCAGCATCCCGACTCCCCCGCCGACGCTCTGCCCGACCGTGCGAAGCAGCGCTAACGACCCCGCCGCCACCGCAAGAACCAGCGTGATTGTCCAGTAACTCATTCCGTGGGTCCTGTCCGCCTGGGGTGTATCGACCGCGAGAGTGCCGCCTTTGAGTTGCGCGGGCGCAGCCGTTGCCGGACCGTCCGGCGGCCACTAGGATGCCGCCGCAATCGGCGTCGATCGATCGCAACCCGTGCGAGACGCGCATGACCTCCGTCGAAAAGTGGCTCCAGGTCTCGCAGGCCGCCGATCTGCGTGAGTTCATTCGCGACATTCCCGATTTCCCGAAACCCGGCATCCTCTTCAAAGACATCACGCCGCTTTTGGCGAATCCGGCGGCTCTGGCGCTGTCGGTTGAGTTGCTGGTTCAGCCCTTCCGCGGCCGGCCGATCGACATGGTCGCCGGCGCGGAGTCCCGCGGATTTATTTTTGGGACGGCGGCCGCAAAAGCGCTCTCGGTGGGGTTCATTCCGATCCGAAAGCCCGGTAAACTGCCCCATAAGGTGCGGCGGTACCAGTACTCGCTGGAGTATGGAACCGACTCGCTGGAAGTGCATGACGACGCCTGTCGCCCCGGACAGCGCGTGCTGATCGTCGATGATGTTCTCGCCTCCGGCGGAACGTTGGCGGCGTCGGTTGCGTTGTTCAAGGAGCTCGGCGCAGAGGTCGTCGCGGTCGCGGTGCTGATCGAGCTGGTTGAGCTTCGCGGCCGCGGAAAGCTGGGAGAGATCCCGGTTTTCAGCGTGATGAAATACTGAGCCAGGCCCCCTGCCGGCCCGGCCACGTACGATTGTAAGTTGCTGTAAATAATTAAGTTGCGTTCAGAATGCCACGCGGCTTCGCAGCCGGACGGATTTGAGACACCGTGGAATTTTGCGATCTTCCCACAATGAAATCGGCGGCGGCGACGCCGGCCGCCGCGCGGGGTGGGACCGATCGGAGGTCCGCTTGAAAAAGCAGTTTGGTCTGGTGTTCCTGCTCGTCGCTTCGCTTCCCGTCGGCGGCACGGCGGGATGCACCGTGCTCACCGATTTCCTCGACGCCGACCTCGCCCGCGGACTCGGATTAACCGACACACGCGTGAATCCCACCGGCGGCGTCATCATCGTCCAGTTCCGCAACAACACGAACCAGGTGGCCACCGCGCACGCCACATGGACTACGAACACGGCCGTGTTTACGACCGGCGGCGACGGGTTCAATTGGAACAACATCGGCCCCGGCGACACCAGCAACACCGTGATCCCCTGCCCGATCGGTCTGCTCACATTCGGTGAATTCAACGACGACTTTACGATCAACCCGGTCGCGGTTGAGCTGCGCCTGGGCGACACGGTCACCGCCGTGACCTACGCCGGCGACATACTCGTCGGCAATAGCGACTTCGAATGCGGGGCGCTGATCGAGATGACCGTGTTTCCCATCGTCGGACAGGAAAACGCTTTCGCGATCTCCGTTGAGGTGCTGCCCGGCCGCTGATTTTCGTGGAAAGAAGGTACGAAAACGACATGCTCCACTCCGGCAAACTGCTCCTTGTCGGCGTACTCGCCGTCGGCGCCGTCTGCTCCGGTTGCACGAACGCAACGGAGCTTCTCAATCCGTCATTCGTCGAAGCTCTCGGCGTGACGGACCAGTCCGTCGCCAGCCTGCCTGACGATGCGCCCGCCGTGCTGGTCGCGGTCGAGAACCGCACCGATCGCCGAATAACGGCCACGCTGTCCTGGCGCGGCGCCAACGACGTCACCGAGTCGTTCACCTTCCGCCGCATGTTTGAAGGCTCGCGCCTGGCGCAAGCCGTCGTCTGCCCGGTGACCGAATTGACTCTTGGTGACGTGAATAATCTGGATGCCGTCGGCGTGACCGTTCGCCTGGGCGACGGCGGCGGCAATGACCCGTTCGTCGAAGTGGAGCCGTTTGGCGTGCTGCTCAAGGACGACGTGAATTTCAACTGCGGCGACGCGGTGACCTTCGTCGTGCAGTCCTCGAGCACGACTCGCTCCGGATACCAGATTGTGGCCTACATTCAGCGCGCCAGAGAGTAATCTCGACCGTTCGCCGGGCCGCCGCCCGCGTGCGGGCGCATCCGGCGCGATGCTGCGAAAGGGCTGTGATGACGATCGTGCGAATGAGTTTCTCTGCGATTGGCGCCGCTACGCTGGCGCTCTCCCTCGGCGGTTGCCCGAACGACCAGACCGGAACGCTGGCCGAGGAAGTGATCAGCTCAGCGTCCAACGACGCCGTCATCGTCACCGGCGAGTCGTCCATCGCGATGCTGGCGCCCTCCGGCCGGCTGGCCATCACCGGCGGCACCCCGGTCGAAGCCGTCTGGTCCGTGCGCGCCACCACGCGCCTCTCCAGCGTCACGCTGATTCTCGACCGCGACCGCGAGCCGGGCACCGGCAACGAGATCGAGATCGCCTCCGGCCTCGACCTGAGCGTCAACAGCCGTACGATCGATACGACCACGCTTTCCGCCGGCGAGTATTTCATCGGCGTCGAGCTCTTTGAAATCGGCGTGCTGACGCGCTTCGACTATTCAGAAGGGTCGATCGTCGTCAACCAGGCGCCCGCGATCGACTTCACCGCCCCGCGCGACATCGTCTCCCATGACCGCTCACGCGACGTGATCCCCACCATCAGCGTCGCCTGGACCGTCACCGACCCGGACAGCCGCGTCACCACGCAGATCTTTCTGGATTCCGACTCCTCGGCCAACGGCAACGAGATCCTGCTCCGCGAGAGCAACTCGCAGAGCGGCGACAGCTTCTCCTTCGACCTGCCCACGTTCAACTTCAACGCCGGAACTTACCGCATTCTCGCGCTGGTCAATGACGGCGTGCAGCAATTCTCGTTCTACGCCCCCGGCCAGATTCGTCTGCGCGGCCGACTGGCCGGCGCCATCGACCTGCGCGACGTCGAAACCGCCGGCACCACCATCGCCGCCGCGATCTTCGAGGGCTTCAACCCGCGCGACAACGCCGGCAGCTTCGTCTCCGGCGTCCGCGACGTCGACGGCGACGGCTTCGACGATTTCGTGATCCTCTCGCAGTTCGGCAAGCCGCTTTACGCCACCAATCTTCAGCGCACCGGCGTCGGCGAGGCCTACCTGCTTTACGGCCGCCGGCAACGATTCAACGGCCGCATCAATCTGAACTCGACCGGCACGCTCTTCAGAGGCGACGTCATCACCGGCGTGCGCGAGGTGGCCGACCCCATCCGTCCGACGCGCGGCATCACCAGCTTCGCGCTGCTTTCGGACTGGGACCTGGACGGCGTGCGCGAGATGGCCTTCGGCCTGCCCTTCACCGACTCGCTCAGCGAGGGTTTCTTCAATGGCAGCGGCGCCTATGACACGAGCGGCTGGTTCCGCACCGGCGGCGTAGTTGTCATGTCCGGCGTCTGCCTGCGGCCCGATCTCGGGTTCCCCGGCCGCAGCGTCATTCTGCTGAGCGAAGTCGGCACGCTGGTTCACGAGCCCGGCGACAACTACATCGGGACGTTCCCGCGCTGTTTCGAGGGGTTCATCGGTCCAAAGGCCCCCGCGCTCACGACCGGCGGCGACACGCTGTACTACCAGCACGTCGCCGGCGTCACCAGCACGCCTGGCGGAAATCTCGGCTCGGTCCGCCTCGGCTGCCGTATCGGCAGCCTCGACTTCGGCGACCAGTTCGGCGAGGCGCTCGCCGCGTTCGACTTCGATTCACTCGCCATGGCGGCTCCGAACCGCGACCCGGACACGAACACCTCCATCGGCCGCTCGGTGCCGGGCGCCGGCTGCATCAGCGTCTTCTTCAATGATTCGATCGGCGGCAACTTCCCCTGGCGCACGACCCAGGGTCCCGACGAATCCGAGTTCTTCGGCTACCCCGGCGTCACGGATCCGGCCGCCGCGGCCGGTCTGCCGCACGGCGGACCGTACCACTACACCTGCGATGATCGCGGCTTGATCCCAATCGGTGCGATCCTGCGCGAGCTCTCGCCGGGCTACATTGTGACGAATCACGACTTCCCGCAATGCACGGAGCCAGGCTACGGCTCCGTTCCGACGCCCGCTCTGACCACGCGGTTTTACAGCTCCACCAACTCCGCCCGACTCAGCAACGTCCGCTCGCTGGGTGACTTCAACACCGACGGCTTACAGGACCTCGTGATCGGCGCTCCCTTCGCAAACGAAGGACGTGGCGCCACGTTCATCGTGCTCGGGCGGCTCAAACGCCTGGTTGAAGGCGCCGAGCTGGAACTGGAAGAGCTCGGACTGCCCTCGAACTCCAGCAACCCGCCCAGCCGCCGCGTCTTCGACGGCATCCGTGTCGTCGGCGGCCCCGGCGAGCGGCTCGGACAGTCGCAGGATGACGCCGGCGACTTCAACGGCGACGGCGTCTCGGACGTGATCATCGGCTCGACGCAGGTCAACAACCGCGCCGGCGGCGCGGCGATCTTCTTCGGCTCGCGCGAAGTCATCAACCTGACCGAAACCGAAATCCCCTATGCCGAACTTCCGTCACGCGGCCTGGGCATCATCCTGACCGGCGAAAACGAAGGCGACCTGACCGGCGCCCGCGTCGCCAGCGTCGGAGACGTGGACGGCGACGGCAACGGCGACGTCATGATCGCCGCCCCGGACAAGTCCATCCGCATGGACCTCGACCAGGACGGCGCCATCGACATCGACCGCACCAACTGCGGCGTCGTCTATCTCGTCTACGGCTCGCCGCGCCTGACCGGCACAATCAGCCTGAAAGACATCGGCACCGAGAAGTTGCCGGGCGTGAAGTTCATCGGACCGGCCAGCGGCGGATTCCTCGGCGCCGGCCTGGGCGAACAGGGCGACCGCAGCTTCGGCATCGCCGCCGCCGGCGACGTCGACGGCGACGGCAACGCCGACTTCCTCATGAGTTCGATCAAGGCCTCGCCGCGCGACCGCGTCGCGGCGGGAGAAGCGTACCTGATTTACGGACAGAACTAGCTCTTTCAGCCGGGATGAACGCGACCATGAGAAGTTACCGGTTCCTCACGCTGACCGCCGCCCTGTGCCTCGCCGGCTGCCCCACCGACAGCACCGTCCGCCGCAATCCGTTTCTCACGCTTACTGAGAACCTCGGGATTTCGATCGGCGACAACGAGAACGACAACGGCGGCGGCACATCGACCCCCGGGTCCGGCACGTTTCGGCGTAACCTGACGCTGACGCTCTCGAACATCTCCGACGCCGATCTCAACGTGAAGCTGGCGGCCTGGGTCAACATCGGCAGCATCCGCACCAAGGCCCAGGAAGACGCGCTGATCGCCGGCGGGTATCGCGAGCTGGGTGCGGATGAGACCGTGACGTTCGGAAACGCATTCACGCTCCCCCCAGGCACGTTTGTCTTCGCCGGCCCCGGCCCCGGTGGTGCAACCACGCTGGTCATAGCGCCTGGCACGACCACCGGCGACGAGGACAACGAAGTCATCACCCCGACCACCCAGGATTTCGTGCTCATCGCCCCGGACGTCATCCTGTTCTACGCGGCCCCGCCGGCCTCCTGTGACAGCGCGGCTTTTGTGTTTTCGATCGATGGCGAGGTCGTGGACAGCGACCGCGTCACGCCCGTGGGCGACATCTACCAGGGCGCGACGGGCAGTGGCGGCGTCAAGACGCTCGCCCAGGTCAGCGCCTACGCCTGCGACCCGTTCCGACCCGGCCTTTTCCTGCGCGTCGGCGGCGGCGGACGCCAGCCCAACGAGTACTTTGAAGGTGAGTCGATCCGCGTGGATTTCTCGCGGACTCCCTTTAACCGGAACACCGGCGAATCGGCCCGTGTGACCATCATCCCGGCACAATGACGCGGAGTTCCCTTGCCGCAGCCGATATAATTGAAACAGGTGCGGCGAGAAGTGCGGAGTGCGTTGCCATGCGTATCAATCGAATCGGTTTGTCGTGTGTCTGGGGCGCGCTGATCGCAATCTCGCTGGCTTGCCCGGCGATGGCGCAGAACGACGACGGCACGCCGCCCAGGATAGTGTCCATCGACTGGCTTATCGCCCGCGGCCCGTGGGAGCGCGGCCTGCCTCCCAGCATTGATTTCTTCACCGATTTCTTTCCCGACGACACCGACCCGGACGGCATCGCCGAGGAGCGCGATTGGCTCATCGCCGTGATTGTTGCTCGCGATCCCGACTTCGTCGACGAGAATGGCGAACCTGCCGACGAGGAAGTTTTCTTCGCCCAGAACACGTTCTGGATCGCGCGGGTGCCGTATCTCTCCCCCGAGCCGGGACCCAACATCTACGACACGGGCCAGTGCACTCCGGCCGAGGGCAATGGCTACGGCGCCGACACGCCGGGCTTTACGGACGTGACGTTAACCGGCCTGTTCCACATCCCGGAGTGGGTCGGAGAAAATCAGGCGAAAAAGCGCGGCCTGATCGCGTACGACGTCGAATGGCTGGTTGAATTTTGCATTTCGAATGAGCGTTGCACGCTCACCGGCGCCGATGATTTCATCGTCGTCTGCGCATTCGAGAGCATCTACGCCCGCTCCTCGCCCAACCTCGATCCGCCCAGCTCCACGCCGTTTGCCGACGCCGGCGGCGATGTCACCGTAGCGTCCGGATCGACCGTGACGCTCGACGCCTCGCGCACGTTTGATGCGGACAACATCGGCTTCGACCCGCTCGATCCGAATGTCTTCAATAGCGACGACATCACCTACACGTGGGAATTCGTCTCCGGCCCCGAGCGCATCGACCCGGTCTATCCCGACCTCGTCGGCACGCCCTTCTTCGCCGAGGTGACGCTCACCATGGTTGGGCAGTACGTCTATCGCGTGACCGTGGACGATAACGTCAGCGGCCTGCCGAATTCCGATATCGTCACCATCACCGTCGTTGACGAGCTTCCGCCCAACCTGGCGCCGACGGCGCGCATCACCGGCCCCGCCGGCAAGGTGGTTACCGGCGCCATCGTTACGCTCGATGGCTCAGCCTCCAGCGACCCGGAGAGCGATGAACTCACCTACCGCTGGGTTCAGGTCGATGAGCTGGGTGGTGATATCCCGCCCGACGTGATCCGCCGCGAATTCCAGCCGCTCAGCGGACTGGGCGCCCCAGTCTCAACCTGGCAGGCGATCAAGGCCGGAACGTACTACTTCAATCTGCTGGTGAACGACGGCGAGAATCTTGCCGCCGCCCGTTTCAGCGTCGAAGTGATCGACGCGGCCACCGGCGGTGCTGTCGTCCGCGACGACACGGCCTCGACCGCCACGCCCGGCGACAGCGCCGGCAATTCCGGCGGAACCGAGAATAGCGCCGCCCCGCTCATCCCGAGCTGCGGCAGCAGCCTCGCCCCGCTGGCGATCACGCCGGCGGTCTTGCTGCTGATGCGCGGCCGCCGACGCTAACATCGGCCGCTGGGTGGCGCGGGCGTCTGGGCCTATGAGTATTTGGGTGGGACGGGCGTCTCGCCCGTCCCCGCGGTCTCAGGAACGCGCGAGATGCCCGTTCCACCCCAATGTCCGCAAGCCCTCTCGCCGGCCGCGCTCCGCTACACCATCCGCTGCCAAAACCCCACATCGTGCCACTGCTCGAATTTCCAGCCAACTTGCCTGAACGTGGCGACCCGCTCAAAGCCCAGCGCCTCGTGCATTCGCACAGACGGCTCGTTGGGCAGCGTGATTCCCGCGATCAACGTGTGAATTCCCGCCGACGCCAGCCGCTCGAACAGCACGCCATACAACGCTCGCCCGACGCCCTTGCGATGGAACTCCGGCTCAACGTACAGCCCGCATTCGGCCGTGAAGCGGTACGCCTCGCGCTCGCGCCACAACGACGCCTTGGCATAGCCGGCGAAGCGCCCGGCGCACTCGGCGGCCAGCCATGGATATCGCCCCGCCCCGTCACGCCAGTACGCCTCGAATTCAGCATTGCCGGCGGGCGTGTAGGCGAAGTGGATCGGCGTCTCGCGGATGTAGCGATTGGTGAGCGCGTTGGCCGCCGCCACATCGGCCTGCCGAAAATCTCGAACCACGACGTTCGTGCTCATGCCTGTGAGCCTCCTGACCCATGCGTTGTCCTGTAACGGCCCGTCTGCGTTAGACTACTCATCGACACGCAACACGTCTTCCGACTGGTGTGCCGCGCCTTCCGCGCCGGCCGCCGCGGACCTGAAAAGGAGTCAGCAGCCATGCCGCCCGAAGCGGAAGAAGTCAGGTCGTGTGCTGCATGCGGCGCAAGCATCTATCCTGAGCACATTACACGCCACGCGGCCGGCGTCGTCGACGGAAAACTGCTCTGCATGCACTGCCGGCAGGAAGCGGAAAGTCGTGCCGCACACGCGCCGCACGCGTCGCATCCCGCTCACGCGGTCGCCGCGGCCGCCTCCCCCGCCCCCATGGGCACGCCGGCGGTCCATCCGCCCGACGGCGGCGAAGAGCCTGCAATCCTGCTGGCCGACGGCGAAGCGCACGCGGCGGCTGAGCTGAAGTCCCAGCGGGTATACGGCGGCGGCGGAATCACGTTCGACCGCGACACGCACAGCGACGAGAAATTGAGGCGGCCGCTGCTCAAGGGGGCCAGCGCCACCCGCTGCCGCACGTTTCACTGCAAGTTGAATGACCCATCGATCATTCATATGAACGACCAGGTCAACCACTGGACTGATGAGCACCAGGACGTGGAGATCAAGTTCGCTGTCTGCGCCGTCGGCGTGATCGAAGGCAAGCACGCCGACCCGCACCTGATCGTGACCGTCTTCTACTGATGCCGCAGCTCAACCTCTTCGATCTCCCGGATGAGCAGCCGGGCCGCGCGCCGCGGCGCGGCCCGCGCGCCGAGCCGCTGCCCGCCGCCGTCTCAGATGACGTCGCCCGGCTCGCGCAGCGGCTGCCGCCGACGATCCACCTCGGCACATCCTCGTGGACGTTTCCCGGCTGGGCCGGAATCGTCTACTCCGCGCTCGCAACGGAAGCGCAGCTCTCCAACCGTGGCCTTGGCGCGTACGCCCGCCATCCGCTGCTCCGCAGCGTCGGCATCGACCGAACCTACTACGCCGCCATCGCCGCTGAGACGTTCGCCGCCTACGCCCGCCAGACGCCCGCCGGCTTCCGTTTCCTGATCAAGGCCCACGAGCTTTGCGTGATGCCCGTGTTCGGCGTGCGCAATCGCTATGGCCGATCCCGCGGCGAAGTGAACGAGCGCTTCCTCGAGCCGGAATACGCGTCGCGGGAGATCGTCAGACCCTGCCTCGAAGGCCTGGGAGAAAAGGCCGGGGCCATCGTCTTTCAATTCTCGCCCATGAACGTCGCCCGCCTCGGCGGGTCGGCGGTCTTCGCCGAGCGGCTGGCCTTCTTTCTGGAGAAGCTGCCGCGCGGGGCGCTCTACGCGGTCGAGCTTCGCAATCGCGAGTTGCTGACGCCGGAATACGTTGCCGTGCTGCAGCAACATGGCGCCGCGCATTGTTTCAACGTGCACCCGAGCATGCCGTCGCCGGCGGAGCAGGCACAGGTGGCGCCGGTCGGCGAGCAGTCGGCGCTGGTCGTCCGCTGGATGCTGCACAGCGGGCTGGCGTACGAGGAGGCGAAAGACCGCTACGCGCCCTTCGACCGGCTGGTTGACGAGGACCCGCCCAGCCGCGGCGCGATCGCACTGCTCGCGCTCGACGCGGCCGCCGCCGGAAGGCCGACGCTCATCATCGTGAACAACAAGGCGGAGGGCTCCGCCCCGCTGAGCATCATCTCATTGGCCAGACAGATTTGCGCCGGCCGCTAGGCAAGCTCAACCCCGCGCCGCCGTGTGCGGATCGGCCGGCGTCGGCTGAGCCTGCTGGTCGGCCTCGAAGCGATCAAAGAAATCGATGATCTGCCGCCGCACGTCGGGACTTTCCACCGGCTCAAAATGGTCCGCGTCGGGCAGGTACACGAACTCGACCAGCGGCAACACCGCACCCTCCCGCCGCAGTTCGTTGTAGCGCGCCTGGAAGTGCAGAAAACTCTCGGAAAAGTGGATCACGTCGCGCTCGCCGCCCTGCACCATCAGCATCGGCCGGTGAAGCTGGTCGATCTTCGCGACGCTGTCCAGCGCCGCCCAGCGCGGCGAACCGGGCGGACCGTAGAACTCGAGCGTATCGCGAAGCTGGCACATGCCCTCGTTCCGCGGGTACAGGTCGGCGATGAAGTGGTACAGGCTCCAGTGCCGCTGCCACTGCGCCGGCTCGCACATCGGGCTGATCGCCGCGACGGCGGTGACGTGGCGCATGCTGTTGAGCAGCAAGGCCACCGTCGCGCCGCTCGAATAGCCCGCGACGTACACATGATCCACGCCCAGAAGCCGGCCGCCCTCTTCGTGCAGCCAGTCCACGACAGCGACGGCCTCGCGCAGGTCCGCGTCCCCGAAAGCGCTTCCGCACTCCGTCAGCGCCAGGCACCACGTCTGGAACCCGGCCGCCCGGAAAGGAGCCGCGAAATGTTCGTGGGCGTTGCGGGCCGAGTGCGCCGGACCCCCGCTGTAATAGGTGCAGGCGCCGTCCAGCACGATGACCAGCGACGACCGCGTCGCACCCGAGTCGCTGAAATAGCCGCCGATCGGATTCGAGAAGCCCTCCGCCCGGATTTGCAGCCACTCCGCGTCATCCAGCCCGCGCTCGGCGCACAGGCTGACGCGGCCGCGCTGCGCCAGCAGCGCCTGCTTGGGCGCGGGGGCGTCCAGATTCCGAGGCAGTTGCGGCGCGCAGCCGGCGGCAGCCAGCAGGCAAACGAGCGGCGACAGGCGCAAAGCGCAACGGCGCGGAGCACGCGGCATGAACGGTCAATCCTGAAAGTCGAGGGGAGCGTGGCGTGCCAATACCCTGCAACGCATTCACGCGCGCCAATTCGAGGCGGAGTATAGCGAGCGGCGGGCCCGGAATCCATGGGGCGCCGGGAGAATTCCGCGGCCGCCCGCGGCCATTGTCTAGACTTGCTAGAATGCGCGGGTATACTGTAACAGGGCGCGGGGCGCAGGGCGCCTATCAGAACGCGAAGCGCAAGCGAGCGCCCCGGCGCTAGCGCGTCCCGAATCGAGGGGGGCAGCATCGTGGCAAAACAAAAACCGCGAAACCGGCCGCGCCGCGCGGCGCGCCCCGCCCCCGCCGCATCCTTGCCCCCCCTGCCCTGGGCGCAGAAATTCCTGCCGCAGTTCTTCGAGCAGGCCCCGGCGCGCTTTCATGACGAGCTCCTGTCCGACCTGGCCGACGACGACCGCCGCCTCATCGCCCGCGTCGCCCCGCGCGGACACGGCAAGAGCACGCTGGCGTCGCTCGCGTTCCCGCTGTGGTGCCTGTGCCAAGAGCGCTGCCGCAACATCGTCATCATCACCTACGAATCCGCCCTGGCCACGCAGTTCCTCCGCGACATCCGCACCGAGCTCGAATCCAACGAAACCATCATCGACGCCTACGGCTCCCTGTGCGCCGGAGGCCGGCTCAAACGCACCGAACGCATGCTCATGACCAGCGCCGGCGCCTGCGTACAGGCCCGCGGCAGCGGCGCCAGCCTGCGCGGCGTGCGCGTCGGCCCACACCGGCCCGACCTCATCATCTGCGACGACATCGAAAAGGACGAGCGCGTGCAGTCGCCGCAGCAGCGCCGCAAGCTCGAGCACTGGCTGCGGCGCGTCGTCCTCCCGGCGCTGGCGCCGCGCGGGCGGCTGTTCCTGCTCGGATCGATCATCCACCACGACTCGCTGCTGGCCCGCCTGGCCGACCGCGCCGCCTGGCCCGGCTGGGATTACCGCGTTTACCGCGCCATCGAGGCGCAGCCGCGCCAAGGCGGGCATGTCCTCACACCGCTCTGGCCGCAGCGCTGGCCGCTCGAACGCCTCGAGGAAGAGCGCCGCCAGATCGGCAGCCTGGCGTTCGAGCAGGAGTATCAGGCCAATCCGATGGACGAATCGCTCCAGGTCTTCCGGCCGGAGTGGATGCGGCGCTACACGCCGGACCGGCTGCGCGAGGCGGAGCTGGCGCACGTGATCGCCGTCGATCCGGCGACCGGCGCCGCATCCGGCGACTACTTCGCGATGTTCGTCGGCGCCGTGGAGCGCGGCACCGGGACCATCTTCGTCCGCGAGCTGACGCTCGAGCGCATCGGCATCGTCGAGCAGGTGCGCCGCATCACCGCGGCCTTCCTGCGCTGGAAGCCGGTGCGAATCGCCATCGAAACCGTCGGCTACCAGGTGGCGCTCAAGCAGGCCCTGGAGGAGGTGAGCCGCCGCGACGGGCTGTTCATGCCGCTGGTCGGCCAGTGCCGCTCAACCCACAAGATCGCCCGCATTTCCGCGCTGGCCCCGCTGATCGAAGGCGGGCGCGTGCTGTTTCCCGAGCGGCTCGACCCGGAAGTGGAGACGCAATTCGCGCATTTCCCCAAGGGCGGCCACGACGACGCCCCGGACGTGTGCGCCATGGGCGTGCAGGCCTGCAGCGGACTGCACGCCGGCACCAGCGACATCGGCCTGGTCCGCCGCTCAAACCCCTGGATTCCCTAGTTTGTGTAGTGAGTCACGCTGGTTGCATCCTGACGGGGGGGACGGGCGTCTCGCCCGTCCCAGTCGACGGGCGAGACGCCCGTCCCACCCGTGATCTGCGGGCAGGATGCCCGCGCTCCCCCGCGCCTACTTCGGCCAATCCGCCATCTCCCGAAACGCCGCGTCCAGATGCGGATCGATCGCCGCCCGCGCCTCGCCCTCCATTCGATAGACGCGCTGCCCGCCCGCGAACCGGAACATCGCCCCGTAGGCGCTGATCGTCATGCGCACCTCGCGCCCATCGTCCAGCGTCGCAATCGCGAAGTGATTGCCGCGATCGTAAAACGCGTGCGGAACCGGCCGCGCCTGAGGAAACGACGCCGCGACCATGTCATCCGGCAGAATGCACACCGGGCACAGCCGGATCGTCTGCTCGTTGTAGCGCTCCCCGCGCCGCTCTTCGAACGCAAACACACGCACGGATCGAATCCGCGGCACGAGCGCGTCGGTCCCGTCGTCGCAGCCCGCCAGCAGGCAGGCAGCAAGCAGAAAGCCGCCCAGCGCCAACGACTCAGCGCCGCGGCGCTTCCGGAATGTCCATCTCGTACGGATTCGCGGCATCAGCGTACCACTTTCCACCCAGGCGCCCGACCGTCCGCAGCCTGTTCGGATCGCACTGCCCGTCGTGCAGCAGTCCGTCGTCCACGTGAATCGCCAGAATATCGCCAAAAATCACCTGCGCCCCGCCCGGCCCATCCCCCAAACTGACAATCTGCTGCAATCCGCACTCAATGTTGATCGGCGACTCCTTCACCAGCCCCGGCCGCACCAGGCTCGCCGCCGCCGGCGTCAGCCCGCTGAACGCGAATTCGTCCTCGCCATAAGGCAGTTCCGCCGCCGTCGCCGCCATCGGCCGTGCGATCGCGGGCGTCACCGTCGCGACCACAAACTGCCGCGTCTCCTGGATGTTGATCAACGTGTCCTTGGGCCGCCCGTCGCGCCGCACCCCCGTGCAGACGATCACCGTCGGCGGCCGGGCGCACACCATGTTGTAGAAGCTGAACGGAGCGAGGTTGCGCCGGCCGTCCGCCGCAAGCGTCGACACCAGCGCGATCGGCCGCGGATTGATGAAACTGATGCACAGCTTGTACACGTCGCGCCAAGGCATCGCTCCCGATTTCACGTCAACAAACACAATTCACCTCAGAAGCGTGTGGCCTGGAGAGACTCACTTTTGTTGGCAGACGCCGCCGGCCGGGCCGTTTTTCCGAACCCGCCGCGCCTAGCGGCGGGTTGACGACCGTAAGCGAGCGGCGCCTCAGATCCGCGCCGCCGCCCAACGCCGCCGTAACATTTCAAACCGCTCCTCCCCGCACACCTCGCGCAGCGGCTTGACCACAAACTCCCGCTCCCACATCCGCGGATGCGGCACAACCAGCCCCGGCGCCTCAATGACCTCGTCCCGATACAGCAACAGATCCAGATCAAGCGTCCGCGGCCCATGGCGCTCGCCGCGCACGCGCCCATGGGCACGCTCAGTCTCCATCAGCCGCGACAGCAAGTCACCCGCCGACAGCTCCGTCTCCACCTCAATCACCCCATTCAGATAGCGACCCTGCCCCGCCGGTCCGCCCACCGGATCAGATTCGTAAAACCGGGACCGCCACAAAACGCGAACAGCGCCGCTAGCCCCGATCGCCGCAATGGCCGATTCCAGCGTCGCCTCGCGATCGCCCAGGTTTGATCCCAGCCCAATAAACACGCCACCCAATTGGGGTGGTGCGGGCCTCTCGCCCGCAACTCCGCAACTTTCCCCGCTCGTCTTCACCATTTCAGCGCCCGCATCCGTTCGATCGCCGTCTGCGTACGGGCCACATCCACCGTCAGCGCGAACCGCACATATCCCTGGCCGCCCTCGCCAAATCCGGTTCCCGGAATGCACACCACGGCTGACTCATCCAGCAGCTTGCCCGCCACACCCATCGAGTCGTATCCCTTCGGCACGCCCGCCCACACATAAAACGTCGCCTTCGGCACGCTCACGTCAAACCCCAGCTCCTTCAGCCCGCCGCAAAGCACCCGCGCCCGCTCGTGATACATCCGCCGCGCCTGCTCAATCTCCGGCCGTTCAATTCCCGCGATCGCCGTCGCTCCCGCCTCCTGAATCGCACCGAACTGCCCGCTGTCCACGTTGGCCTTCACCTTCGCCAGCGCCGCGACGACATCCGCGTTCCCCACCGCAAAGCCCAGCCGCCAACCGGTCATGTTGAACGTCTTCGAGAGCGAGTGAAACTCGATCGCCACCTCCTTGGCCCCCGCGATTTCCAGAATGCTCGGCGGGCGAAAGGCGCCGAAACCCATCTCGTTGTACGCCGCGTCCGACGCGACGATTAGATTGTGCCGGCGCGCAAATGCCACCGCCTGCTCATAGAAATCGCGCGTCGCGACGGCCCCGGTCGGGTTGTTGGGGTAGTTGACGAACATCAGCACCGCGCCGTCCACGGTCTCGCGCGAAATCGCCGAGAAATCCGGCAGCCACCCGCCCGCCTGACTCAGCCCGATCGCCTTCGGCACGCCCCCAGCGAACAGCGTCGCCGCGCGGTACACCGGGTACCCCGGATCGGGCACCAGCACCTTCCGCCCCGGATTCACGACCGCCAGCGGCAGATGCCCCAGCCCCTCCTTCGTGCCGATCAGCGGGTGAATCTCACGCTCGACGTCCAACTCGACCCCATATCGCCGGCGGAAGAACGCGACGATGTTCTCTCGAAACTCGAGCGGCCCCTTGTCCGCCGGGTAGCGATGATTCGGCGCGTGCCGCATCGCCTGCCCCAGACGCTCAATGATGAAATCGTGCGTGGGCTGGTCCGGATCGCCGACGCCGAAGTTGATCACGTCCTTCCCCGCCGCCAGCGCCGCGCGCTTCTTGCGGTCAATCTCGACGAAGAGGTACGGCGGCAAGGCCTTCAGCCGGTCGGGCAGCTCGATGTTCATTCGCAGGAGTCTATGGACCGGCTGCGCCGCAAACAAGCATTCCGCCGGGCACGTCATGCCCTCGGGGTCAATATCACCGCTCTGGTGTGTTAGCACCCACCCCTGTCACATTAAATCTCGTCAAGAAAAAGCAAATTGGGCCACGGACGTAACTTGCGCTACGCCACGTGGCCCATGCGCTGGGATGGGCATTTGAAGCGTTCATTAATGTTCAACGGGGGAACGTCCAAAAAGTGTCGCGTGGGACCGAAAATTATTTGTACGGCCAGCCAGCGCCGCGGCCGTCTCAAAAAAAAAGAGAGCGATTTCCTCTTGCTTTGTTACTATGTCCATAGTAAACTTCCGATGTACTTAGTAGGGCCGGCGCTAGTGCCGGCGATCGGAGCCTGACCCATGCCCAAACCAGCGCCTCATATCACGGAAGCCGAACTCCGCATCATGAAGGTGCTCTGGCGGCTGGGTGAAAGCAACGTCCGAGACGTCAAGGACGCCCTGGTCGAACCCGGCGAAGAGCCGCCCGCCTATACCACCGTCATGACCATGATGAACCAGCTCGCCGCCAAAGGCGCCCTGGGTGTCGACAAGTCGCGGCAGCCTTTCCTTTATCGCCCGGCTGTCCGCCGCGAGCAGATTCTCGGCCAGCGCCTCAAGCAGTTCCTCAACAGCGTTTTCGACGGCCAGGCGGGGGAGCTGGTGCTGCGGCTGGTCGAGGAGGCGTCGATCTCGCCGGAGGACCTGAAGCGAATCGAGGCCCGCATCGACGCGATCGAAAAAGCGGTCCCCGCCGAGGCCGATGCCTCGCCCGCCGCGCCGCCGCCGACCCGCGCCGCGCGTAATTCCAAGGAGGGCGGCCGGTGAACTCTCTCAGCGACCTACCCGCGTATCAACTCACGGCGCAGCTTGTGCTGAGCTGGCTGTTCAACGCCGTCGTCTACGGCACGGCGCTGGCACTGGTGACGTGGGCGCTCGTTCAGCTCTTTCTGCGCCGAGCGCGCCCGGCGTTGCACGCGGCGCTGTGGATGATCGTGCTGGTCAAGTTCATTCTGCCGCTTGGGCCGGCGTGGGATTTCTCGCTGGCCAATTCGCTCAGCACGCTGGCGAAGTTCGCAATGCCCGCCGCGCCGGGCGCCGCGCCGTCCAGCCCCCCGCCGCTGGTTCACCCGGGCACAGCCCCGCCGCTCGACTGGATGCCAATCACGGCATTTGACGCGGCCCAGCCGCCGCCCGCCGCGCCGCAGAAACAAACCGCGAGCGGCTGGAGTGTGCTGGCTCTGCTCGGCGTGCTCTATGGCATCGGGTTGCTTTGCGTCGGCGCCTATCGCCTGCGGCAATATCGCCGCTTTGCGACCTACTGCCGCCGCCTGCCCGCGGCCGACGAAGCCACGCGCGGCGCCGTCTACGCCGTCTGCCGCTTGCACGGCGTGCAGCGCCTGCCGAGCGTGCGAATGAGCAGTAACGCGCCGGCGCCGTTCATCTTCGGCATGCTGGAGCCGACGCTGGTTCTTTCGCCGCGGCAGCTCGCCGACACGCGCGAGCTGGAAGCGGTCGTGCTTCATGAAATTGCTCACCTCCGTCGCGGCGACCTGCTGGTGCGCTACCTGCAATGCCTCGCCGGAACGGCACTTTTCTTCTGGCCGGTGGTGGCCTGGGTGAACAGGCGGATTGATCTGGCGCGGGAGCAGGCGTGCGACGAATGGGCCCTTCGTCATGCGCGCATCAGCCCGGGAGACTACGCGCGTTGTCTCCTGCGGGCGCTGCACCCGTCCGGTTCGCCGCGCACGTCCTACTGCCCCACCGCCATGGCCGCGAGCCTCAAAACTGTTGAAAGGAGAATCGACATGATCCTGACTTCCCCTGTTCGTCGCGGCGTCGGCCGCTCGATCGGACTTCCCGCCGGTGCGCTGCTTCTGGCGTGGGCCGGCTTCGGCCTCACGGGGGCCGGCGCCGCTTCTACCAAGGACAACGCGGACGCCGCGCCGCCTTCCGCCGCCAAGACCGAGAGCGCCATGTCCGCGCTGCACGAGCTGCTGACCGAAAACATCGGCCCGGAAATGCACGAGCTGGTCGCGCGGCTGCATGGCCGCCTGGCCGAGCTGCACCACGGCCTCATGTCCGGCGACAATGCACCACAGATGCACTTCGCGTTCGAATGGAACGACGAGGATGACGGCCCGATCGCCATCCCGGTCGATGGCGAAGAGCACGCGATCGGCGTGCTGATGTTCCATTCCGATGATGACGCCCCGGACGCCGACGAGCCGCAGACGGTCTTCATGCACCGCATCAACGGCCCCGGCGATGAAGACCTGGCCGGCTTCGCGACGCAGCACCCCACGGCGGACGTCAATGGCGACGGCGCCGTTTCGCGCGAGGAGCGCGATGCGTACGTCGTCGCCCTGGCGATGAGCGATCCGACCTCCGTAATGAACCAATATCCCAAGTCAGACCGCAACGCCGACAGCCGGCTGGACGCGAATGAAGCCGCCCGGCTCGTACAGGGCGGCCCGATGATCGACCAGGTCGGCGCCAATGTGATGCGCTTCAAGACGCGGCACGTCGGCGGCGCTGACGACAACGCGGCCGCGGAGGTCGAAGCGATCGCGATTGCCGGGAGCGAGCTGCCCGCGGCTGATCGGCCGGGCGCCCAGCGCAAGGTCGTCCGCGTCATTCGCAAGGGCGACGGCACGCAGGAAGTCACGGTCAACGGCCAGCCGGCCGACGAAGCACAGTTGAAGGACATCATCATCGAATGTCCGGACGACGCCGCGCCCGGCGGCCAGCGTGTGATCAAGCGCATTCGTGTGAACCCCAATGGCGACGACAGCGCCGCACCGCAGATGTTCGAAAAGCAGATCTGTCTGGACGGCGCCGACGCCGGAAGCTGGATGTCCAAGCTCGGGGCGCCGCCGGCGATCTGGATTCTGGACAACGTCGACGGCTCGCCGACGAGCGCCGACGTCGCCCGCTATGTCGACGTCGCGCGGCAGGCGCCGCTGGCGCTCTTCCTGGAGATGAACCCGAAGGCCGACGCCAATGGCGACGGCGTGCTGGTGGAAAGCGAGCGCGACGCGTTCCTCGAGTCGCACACGTCGAAGATGCGGGCTGAGATGCTCAAACGCTTCCCCGAAGCTGACGCCAACAGCGACGGCGCGCTCAGCCGCGAAGAGATGGACACGTTCTTCCACTCGCGTCACGGCGGCGGCGCTGCCGGCGCCTGGCAGGGCGCTGACGGCCGGCACATGATCGTTCGCAAGTTCCAGCAAGGCGACGCGGCGTCAGGCGAGATGCAGATTCGCGTCGAAGTGAGCACGGACGAGGACGACGCGGACGCGCCGAAGTAGGCGGCGCGACGACGAAGCACCGATTCGTCGGAACATCGCGACGCGGCAGGCCGCAAACGGCGGTTTTACCCCGGCTTGCGGCCTGCTGTCTTGAATTCCTGCGGGCACATCGCGCTCCCGCCGTCCACACTACGGGAGAATACACGACGATCCCGTACCGCAAGGTTCAAAAGTTTCGAGCCGCACTTTGCGGTTGATGATCAGCGGGGGAGCCGAACTGACGAGGCAGTCACCATCCACCTGGCAACACAGCCATGGAGGAAGGGCGCAATCACAGGTTATGAGCTGCCCACACTCCCACTCGACCATGACGGTCTCGCACTCTGTTGGCGCTGTGTAAAAGTGTGGTTGAAGAATCCAATGTCGAGGGAGGCAGTTTGATTGCGGCACGCACGTGCACGAAGTCGCGCTAAGCGGATCAATCAAGAACATGCACCATCCGTCCTCCGGCACTTCGGTGTAACAGATGCTTGATCCCTGCGCGTAGGCGACGGACGACACACAACACGACGCGAGCCCACACACAATCATCATCCGTGCATGTCGCATTGGCACTACTCCTTCGAATCAGTTTCGATGGACGAAAACGCGAAAACTGCCGCGGTAACCAGAGACGTCTTGCACAACTACGCGAGCTGCGATGGCGTTTTCTGGAATCGTATCCGCAGGCGATACACTTACTTCGCTTTGACCGGACAGCTCTACCAGCATAGCCGCATTGTCCGACGCGGCGCTCTTCAGGACCACAGGATGGCCCGCCTGGTCAGCGCAACGGACCAACTTGGTCTCGCCAACCACGAGCGTCAGTTGCCCCGGGTAGCTCACAACGTCCTGAACTCCGTTGGCTGTCACCGGCACGACTGCATTCGGGCGACTCTGATCGTCCGTTGGCACGACAATCCGCCCCACATTCTGGCCGAGCTCCAATCGGCGCGGGTCGATGCAGATTGTCAGCTCGGCACTGCTTTCATCGGTCAGCCGTGTTGCCACGGACAGCCACGGAACGTCGCTGCGCGCCGCCCCTTTGATAGTCACCTGATGCTCGGACCACCATCGCACAAAATGGAACACGTTCTCGCCCGAAAACAGATTGACATTGCCGGCCTCAATGAGAGACGGGGTCGTTTCGTGTCGTGCTACGGCGCGCCACACGACGCGGCTTTCCAACGTGCGTCCGTCGCCGAGCTGCACTGTCACGGATTGGCTGCGGTCACCGAGAACGCCCGGCGCAAGCAGTGTGAAGTCGATTACGGTCGATCCGGAGGCCTCGACAACGCGGCCGACCGTACCAGTGGTTGTCGTGGTGCAATCGCAGGAGGCTTGAACGGATGCGATCCGGACGGCGTCGGGACTTGGATTGACCAGCTGAAGATCGAAAAACGTGCGGCTGCCACACAGCACGTCGCCCAAAGTCAACAGCCGTGGCACAAGGTGCGGAACCGCTTCTGCGTCGGATGGGTCTTTGGGCGTACGGGACCACGTACATCCGCTGGAAAGGAGAAGCAGAAGCATCGTCACTCCCCGACTCACTTCGTCTCCTTCTTTTCTCTCTTTTGTGCCGGCGTCAGCAAGCCGCCCAGCCTCGGAACAAGTTGTTTTGTGAACAACTCGTCGACAGGCCCCATCAGCCGCTGGCGGAGACGCGCCGCCTCAACGATTTCGTCGTCCGTCGCGTTGCCACTGTTGATCCTGACTTGCGATCGACCCAGGTCTTCGAATCTGGGCCGGGCCGTGCGCAAATAGTCTTCAACGCGCTCACGGCAATCCCTGTAGATAATCCACGCACGCTGCTCCTGGTCAGTACTCAAAGCGTTTTCGAGAACGAAACGCCGGACGAACTCCTCCCATTCCGACAGCTTTGGAGCGTCGCCTACGCCCTCAATCGAATCGCCCAGACCGGCGCGTCGAAGCGCAGCGGTCGTCTGCCTCCTGCGGTCCAGCTCCGCCTTGAGGTTGGGCCCCATCGTCAGCTCCCCGCGCTTCAGTTTTCCACCGACGGCTTGAAACGTGTCCAAGCCTGCTCCATCCCACACCCAGCGGTGCTGTCCTTCGGTTCCCGGCTTCTTGCAGATGACGGTCGTGCCAACCTCAATCCCCACGTCGGCCGGCAGAAGCGCGTCCGGAATCGTCGGCGAGTCGAATTCGGCCTGCTCAATCGTCGTGACGCTCGAGGGTTCCGGCCGCCCGGCCCGGAACTCAAGGACGGTTTCGGGAAACCAGTGCTGGCCCCACTGTGCGAGGGTCGTCACTTTCTTAAGTCGAAGCTCGCCGTCCACCCACAACTCGGCGCGCACCACGTTGAATCCCCGGCTCGGAGCGATCCACAGCTTCCGCTCAATCGAACGGCCGCGCGAATCGGACTCACGGCAGGTAACGACCTTGAGCGTATCGTCGTCACTTACGTCATATCTTCGCACGAACGTGGTTTCCGCCAGCGGCAGCTCCACCCCGAGCGACCGAAACGGCATCGGCTGGTACGGCGCCTTGTCGTATGCCTGCGACGCGATCGCCGTGTTCGTGTTGGTGTACATCCAGTCCTTTGTCCAGAGCCGCCGATATCTCGTCAATTGGTCGTCTGGCAGAATCGCCGACGTGTCGATGTAGTCATGATATTGAAGCACCTCGTTGGCCGTGAACTTCGTCGTGATGCGAACGGTGGACGCACGACCTTCGGTGGACTGGCGGCGGTACACAACGACGCCTTTCGCAAACGCCGCGGAACTCTCGGCCGCGACAAGTACGGCGGGCTTCGTCGGCGGCTCGTCATCCACCATTGCGAGATTGAAGCCGGCGAGTGCTAACACAAGTAGCTGGATAGGGTGAGACATCCGATCCTCCCGAAAACACGCGCGACTCTACCCTCCCCCCCCCATACCGTGTCAAGGCTCGTTCCAGCGTCGGTACAGGTCAAGTTTGGGTGCCATGCCCACGGCTTTTGCGTGGGCATGCCGACGCAAAGGCCGTCGGCACGGCACCCACCATGACACGCATATCGCACGCAAGACCAGACAAACCTGGCCGGCCGGATTCAGACCGGGGCCGCCTGCACGCCCCGTGTCTGGCCGACTTTTCGCGCGAGCCGGAACCACGCGTGCACCGGAAGCCGGGTCTTTTCCGCCAGTTGGGCCGCGCGGCGCTCGGCGTGTGCGTAGGACGTGTTGCTGACGATCAGCGTGTCGACGCGCGACGCCGCCGTCAGCGCGGCGCTCAGCGTCACCACCGGAACGCCGCGATAGCATCGCCCGGGCGCCGCGTAGATGTCATCCGCGATGAATGCCGCGCTCACGCCGGCCCGCTGCGCCCCGCGGTGGAAGGCGTAGATGTTCTTGCCCAGGTCGACGAATCCCACCCGTCGCACGCCGGCCGCAGCCAGGCGCCCCATCTGGTGCTCGATCTGCCCCCAGCGGAACACGGTTTCCAGCGAGGCGCTGTCCAGCCGCCGCGTCGCGTACGTGACCCGCTCCACCGCCGCCCGCAGCCAGCCTGCCCGCCGCCCGGCCCAGTAGGCCTGCTGATGCCCGAGCCGGTGCGACAGCCAGTCGTATCGCTCCAGCCAGTCCGCGCGATAGGCCGCGTAGTGCTCACGCGGCAGATAGCGGGCCGCGACGCGCAGGTTGTTGCGGATGTCGTAATACGTCGTCCGTTCGCCGCGGCGCGCGGTCGGCGTCTTGAGGTGCTCCACCGCCAGGTCGGAAAAGACGTCGACCACCCAGCCCGCCCGCAGCAGCCGGAACGCCAGGTCGTATTCCTCCGCCTGCATGAAGAACGAGCGATCCAGCCCGCCCACTTCGCGCAGCACATCCGCCCGCAGCCCTACGCCGCAGCCGACAAACACGTGCGGCAGCGCCGAGCATTCCTCACGGCCGTCGGGCAGGTGGACGGTGAAACCGGCGGCGGCCAGGCGCGGATTCTCCTCGAAGCGTTCCAACATGCGCGACAAGCTGCCGGATCGCGGATAGGAGTCATCGTCCAGGAAGAGGATGTATGGCGCGCGGGCCGCCGGCACGCCCAGGGCCTTGGCGCATGACCCAATGTTCCGCGGCAGGCGAATGAGCGTCGCGTTCGGATGGACCTCGACGACGCCGGGTATGTCCTGGCGCGAGGCGTTGTCGACCGCGATGATCTCGAGCTCGCTGTGGTCCAGCTCGAGCTGAGCCAGGCGCTCCAGGGTGTACGCCAGGATGTCGCGCCGCTCGTGCGTGGCGACGATGATGCTGATCAGCGGCCTGCCACCATCCCTTGCCACCGGTTACTCCGTCACCGCCGCGCGCGGGAGCATCGGCGTCCCGCCGGTGCGACCGTCATGTTGCGGCGCGCGGTCCACACGCACCGGCGAGACGCCGATGCTCCCGGATACGGCCGCCGTTTCCGGCGAGGGAATGAACCGCCCGCCGTCGCCGAGCTCCGGCCGGCGCGTGAACCAGCGGCACAATTCGTCCTGCGTAACCGGATCGCCGCCCTGCCTGGTCGCCGCCGCCGCTTCCGCGCCCGCCGCGATGTAGGTGGCGACGGGAAGCCCCCCGCCGCCGGCGATCGTCAGCGCCGCCGCCGCGAGCAGCGCCTCATCCGCGCCGGTTTGATCGATGAAATGCCGCCCGGGCGTCGGCACAAACTCGCTCCGCAGGCGATCGAGCGCGGCGTCGTCGCCGCGGCCGTCAAAACTGAGCAGCCCGCGCTTGCGCAGCGAAACGATCGCCGTTCGCCCGCGCGACCGCGAAAGCACATTCCACGCCACCGCGGAGATGCCGGAGTTCATGTCGTGCACGGCTTCGCGGAATTGCCGTTCGGTCGCCGTCAGCAGATCGGTGTCCACCAGGTCGCACAGCACGGCCCGCGCCGCCGGGGCGTGGCCCGCGACCGGGACGCCCAGTTGCCGGGCCATTCCGGCCGCCGCCGCGGCCAGCGCCGGCGTCAGAAAGCCGCAACCGTGATCGCAGAGCAGCAGGAGATTCGAGATCGAGAGCTGCTCGGCGACGACGCCCAGCACGTGCCGTTCGCTGGCGCTGTCGAGCGGCGCGTCGGCGCCGCTGGTGAGCTTGAAGAGCTTGCCGTCGTCGGCCACGAAGGTGCGCCGCGTCACCATGTCCGTCCGGTTTCGCAGCAGGTAGCCCGTGAAATCGTGCTCCGAGAGCCGCTCTTCCCACGCCTGCGACGCGCCGTCGCGGCCCACCGCGCTGATCAGAAACGCCGCCCCGCCCAGCGCCTGAAGCTGCCGCGCCGCCGCCGCCGCCCCGCCCGGGTATTCACACGAGCCCAGCTCTGAAAGCGACAGCACCGCCGCGTCTTCCGCGACTGCGCCGGCGTCGCACAGCACGTATTCCTCGCGGATGATGTCGCCCAGCACCACCGCTCGCACGCCCGCGAACGAGTCGATCGCCTGTCGCACCTCGGCGTGCGTGATGTTGTTACGCCGGCAGAGGGCCGCCAGGCGCTGCTCGTCGAGCTGCTCGTCTCGGCCGATGGTCTCCAGCAGGCGCGTCGAGCTGAACACCACGTCGCCGCTGTGAAATACCACGCGCCCGCCGCCGCGCTCGATGATCTCGCGCTCGCGGCGGAAGCGTGGGTCGTCGGCGTGGGCGTACTCTCGCCCCTTCACATAGATGTCGGGTTTCAGAAGTTCGAGCAGCTCGCAGGCGGTCGGGTGCGGGTCGATGACGACCCAATCGACAAACTCCAGCGCCGCCAGGTTTTCCGCCCGAAGCTCCTGTGGAATGTACGGGCGGTCCGGCCCCTTCGACACGCCCGCGTCGGCGGTCAGCGAAACGACCAGAATATCCCCCAGCCCGCGGGCAAATTGCAGATACCGCACGTGACCGGGGTGAACGATGTCGAAACAGCCGTGGCAGTGAACCACGGTCTTTCCGCCGGCCCGCTGCGTCCGCACCGTCTCGGCGACTTGCGGGAACGGAAGAATTTTGCGCTCGAGCGGGCGGTTCACGCGGGCATTCCTTGCGCGGCGGCCAGCGCACGCGAGAGGTGTTATCGGAAACCCGCGCAAGGGAGTGTGAACGCCGGACGCCCCGGCGGCGAAAACTGCGTAAAGCCGCGGCGGACATGTCAGAACGCGAAGCGCCAGCGAGCGCCCCCGCGCGCGAGTGCTCGCTGGCGCTTCGCGTTCTGGCCGCCCCGGCCGCTCCGGCGATCGCGCCCTATCCCTTGACCGCGCCCAGCGTCAGACCGCCGACGAATTGCTTCTGTGCGACGAAGAAGAGCACGATGCACGGCAACATCGTCACGATGCTGGCCGCCATCAGCAGGTGAATGTCGCGAAAGTCGCCATACTGGTTCTTGAACGCATTCAGCGCCACCGCCAGCGTCAATTGCTCCTCGCTCTGCAGGTAAATCAGCGGACCAAGGAAGTCGTTCCAGGCGAAGATAAACGTAAAGACCGCGGTGATGGCGATCACCGGCTTGCAGATCGGCAGCATGATCCGCCACCACACGCCCAGGTGCCCGCAGCCGTCGATGCGCGCCGCCTCCACCAGCGCCTCGGGAACCTGCGCGAAGAACTGGCGGAACATGAACGTGTAGAACGGCCCGCCGAAGAACATGGGCACGACCAGCGGCAGAAACGTGTCGATCCACCCGAACCAACGGAACAGGATGAAGACCGGGATCATCGTCACCTGCGCCGGCAGCATCATGGTCGAGAGCATCAGCACAAAAAGCCCGTCGCGCCCGCGAAAACGCAGGCGGGCGAAGCCGTAGCCCACCAGGCTGCACGACAGCACCTGACCGGCGACGCAGAACCCGGTGACGACGACCGTGTTGGCCAGCGCGTCGAGAAAGCCATACCAGCGGCGGCTGCCGATCTTGCTGAGCGACTCCGAGTAGTTGCTCCAATGCCAGCCCTGCGGCAGCACTTGAATTTTGCTCGAATCCGCCATCGCCGCGGCGGCGGAACCAGGCTCCGAGAGGCTGGTAATGAACATCCACCAGAGCGGAAATAGCATGATGGCCGAGCCGACGACCAGCAGCGCGACAATGAGGGCGCGGGCCGCAAAGGCGGCCCTTGGGGCGCGGGGCGCAGGGCGCGGGGCGCGGGGATCGGTGGCCGACCGGCGCCTATTCACGGCCGCACCTCGCGTGTGAGCGATCGAATCAGCGCTCGGTTGAGGCGGATGATCTCCGAGATGTTTGCGAGCAACGCATCCACTTTCGGCGCGTCGAGGAATCCCAACTCGCGTACGATCAGAAACTGCGTTTCGAGTTCTCCAAGCGATCCATTCGCGACCCATAAGAACCGAACGTAGTCCGGACGCGTTCCGCGGCTGTACCCTTCGGCGACGTTTGAAGGAACCGAAACCGCGGCGCGGCGAAGCTGCGCGCAGAGGCCGAACCGTTCATCCGCGGGGAGCCTGCGTGTGGCGGCGTACACGTCGATGCACAGCTTCACCGCGCGCTGCCAAACGATCAGGTCCTTGTAGCTTCGATTCGAAGTTTCGGTCATCTTGCTCTCGCCGGAAGACTCCTGCGCCCTGAGCCCTGCGCCCGGCGCCCTATGCCTTGAGCGCCTCGTAGTACACAAACCGCCGGCTCCCGCGCATCAGCGTCAGCGTCAGCGCCAGAATGATGAGCATCAGCAGCCACGCCATGGCCGAGGCATAGCCCATTTCGTGCAGATCGAACGCCTGGTTGTACAGATAGACGACGTAAAATCGCGTCGCGTCTCCCGGGCCGCCGCCGGTCATGACGTAAGCCTGCGTGAAGACCTGGAACGACGCGATGATCGCGATGATCACATTGAAGAAGATCACCGGGCTGAGCATCGGCAGCGTCACGTTCCAGAAGCGCTTGAGCGTCCGCGCCCCGTCGATCGACGCCGCCTCGTACAGCTCCGCCGGAATGCCCTTCAGCCCCGCCAGGTAAATCATCATCGTTCCGCCGATGTTCCAGAAACCCATGATCACGAACGCCGGCACGGCCCAGTGCTGCGCATCGCGCTCGAACCAGCGCGGCGCGGCGACGCTCCAGCCAAGATTCAGAACGGCGCTGAGCTTGTTGATCGCCCCACAGACCGGGCCCAGCAGCGCATTGAGCATGCCGTGCTCATGGTGAAAGACCCACGCCCAGAGTATCGAAATGGCGACCCCCGCCAGCACGCTGGGCAGATACCACGCCGCGCGGAAGAAGCCGATCCCACGCATTTCCTGATTCATCAGCAGCGCCGCCGCCAGCGCCGCCGCCTGCCCGAGCGGCACCGACAGCGCCGCGTAGATCAGCGTCACGCGCAGCGAGGCATAGAAACGCTCGTCCGTCAGCAGCGACACAAAGTTGTGAAAGCCGACCCACTGCGCCCGGTCGAGCGTCACCAGCCCGCTCCACTTGCAGAAACTCAGGATCAGCGACAGCGCGATCGGAAACGCCGTGAAGACGACCAGGCCGATCAGCCACGGGCTGATCATCGTCAGCCCGGCCGCTTCCTCGCGCAGCGCGTGCCTCGATGGGCGCCGCAGCCACCACAAAAGCACCAGTGCAACCGCCCCAATCGCCAGCGGCGTCGCAACCCACGTGACCACGATCGGCCAGTTGACCGCCGGAAACGAGTACAGCCGCGCGTCATCGCGCTGGAACGTCTCGAAGTCGCGCTGCACGTCCGCCAGCGCCTCCGCCACCGTCTTGGTGCGCGACTTGAAGACCTGCTCCATTTGCACGCGGAAGCGCTCGGCGTAGCGCTCCTCCGGCGGCCAGCCGATCGCCCGCGCCCCGGCCACCGCATCCAGGTACACGTGGTCGTTTTCGGGCTTTCCGGGGTCGTTGAATGCATCGCTGCGGGCTGCCGCGATGTTCGCCGGAATGGCGACGCCCGACTCCGCGATCAGCCGCTGCCCCTCGGCGCTGGAGAGAAAGCGGATGAACTTCCACGCGGCATCTTTGTTCCGGCTGCCGCTCGACATGGCCCAGGCGCTGGTGAAGATCCCACTGGTCGGTTTTACGTCGGGGTCATGCGGCAGCGGTGCGAAGTCCCAGTCAAAGTCCTTGATCTCGCGGTAGGGCGGCACCTTCCAGCGGCCGAAGGGCCCGGCCATGCCGATCCGGCCGGTGAGAAAGGGCTCGCTGCTGGTCTCCATCTGCGTTTTGGCGCTGGCCAGGGTGCGCTCTTCCTTGAACCAGGCGTCCAGATCGGCCAGCGCGCGCAGCACCTTCGGTTCGTTGAAGTTGAACGTCTTGAAGCCGTCGCTGCTGATCCCGGCCCCGCGAGACCAGCAGTAGACGGTCAGCATCGCCTCCCACGTGACAAAGTCGGCGCCATACGTGTTCGGCAGCTTGCCGATCTGCCGGGCGGCGTGCAAAAATTCGTCCCACGTCCAACCGTCCGGCGACGGGAAAGGCACGCCCGCGAGCTTGAACAGATCTTTGTTGTAGTAAAACCCGACGACCGTGAAATCCTTCGGAATCGCAAACAGCTTGCCGCGCCCGACAACCCGGTCCCCGGCGTGGTAGCGAAAGCAATCGACCACCGGGCCGAACATCGACTCGAGCGAGAACGCATCCGGGCCGCCGCGCTTCGCGTCGCGCTCGATGAACGCCTCGATCGGCTCCAGCAGCCCCTTGTCCGCCCACGTCCCGATGTGTTCCCAGCCGAGCTGGAAAACATCCGGCGGCGTGCCGGCGGCGACCATGGTCTGGATTTTCCGGCGGACGTCCGGCGCGTTGCCGGGATTGACGCGCTGCACGCGCACGTCGCTCTGCGCCGCGTGAAACGCGGCCACCAGCCGGGCCATGATCGCGTCTTCCGTGTCGTCTCCCCAGTGCACCAGCGAGATGAGCGTCTGCCCCGGCGCCAGCTTCTCCGCCCGCAGCGGCCGCGTCAGCACCCACCCGAACGAAAAGAACCCGATGCTTAGCGTCACGACAGTCAGAAGCACGCGGAGCGCCAGGCCAAGCTGTCGAAATACACCTGCCAAGATTCACCGAGCCGGCCGCGCCCCGCCGACGGCCCGCGCCACAGGCGGCGCGGCGAATGCGGCGGTTTGGCGATCTGGAAGCGACGAGTATAATCCGACCGCGATCGTTGAGTAGGCGCGGCCGCAGGAACGGACCTTCAGAGCCGCGACCGTGAGGGAACGGCAGCGGTGTCGCCTTCCGGGCCGCCGCGCAACCCGCGGGCCGGCGCCCGCGGGCTCGCTTGCAGCGCCTGACAGAACCCGCCACGGAAGTGGCGGGCGAGCAGGCCCCGCACTTCCGTGCGGGGTTCTGATCGGAGTTCCTCGCGCGGACGCGTTCAATGGACCTCATGCAATGAACACACCAGCGGATGAAATTCCCGGGCATTTGCTTCTCGATCAGTATCGCGAGCGCCCCCCGCTTGACTGCGCGGCATCGCCAAGAGCCAGACGCAGCCGGCCGCGGCGGCATGCAGCGCGCGGCGCCGCGCTCGGCCGGCTCTTCTCTGCCTCCCTGCTCGGCATCGTCGCCATCGCCGCACCGGTGCTGGCTCAAACCCCGTGGCCGCCCGCGCCGCCGGTGCAGCCCGCCCCCGAAACCGACCCCGGCGAGCTTCCCAGCTCGATCACGGCGACCTCGGCCGACGGCGGCGCGTGGAACGTCACCTTCTCCTACAAGCCCGCTCCGACGTTCACCCGGATCAACCTCGCCGGCGATTTCTCAGCCTGGAACGCCAACGATAACGCCCTGGCCGATCCCGACGGCGACGGCGTCTTCAGCATCACCCTTCCGCTCGAATCCGGCGAATACCGCTACAAGTTCGTGCTCGCCGGGGATCGCTGGGTTCACGATCCCGGCAATCCGCTGGGCGAGCCGGACGGCCACAACGGCACGAACTCCATTCTGAGGCTCGGCAGGCTCTACTCGATGAAAACCTCGACCGCGACCGTCGGCGACAACATCGTCGACGCCGCCGGACTGGAGCATCGCCAGAACCTGCCGCTCTTCTTCCAGCCGCTGGCGCCCGAGCGCGCCCTGGTCCGCTACCGGACGTTCTCGCACGACGTGCGGACCGCGTCCGTCGCGGTCAAGGGCGGTGAGACGGTCCGCATGCACCTGCTGCACGAAGGACCGGTCTTCACACTCTGGGAAGCGCTGGTCGCCGTGCCCGCCAGCCCCAACCGTAAGACGGCCGCGTATCGAGTGGACTACACCTTTGTGATCGAAGATGGGACCCAGCGCGTGAGCGATCCGAACACCTATTCCGCCAGCTTCACCGACGCGACGATCTTCCACACGCCCGAATGGGCCAAGAACGCGATCTGGTATCAGATCATGGTCGACCGCTTCCGCAACGGCGACCCCTCCAACGACCCGGAGAACTGCCGCCCCTGGAAGAGCGAGTGGTTCAGCGCCTCGCCCTGGGAAGAAAAGAGCGGCGAGACGTTCTACAAGAACTTCGTTTATCACCGGCTTTACGGCGGCGACCTCGCGGGCGTGGAGCAGAAGCTCCCCTACCTCAAGGAACTGGGAATCAACGCGATCTACTTCAATCCGGTGTTCAAGGCGCCGACGCACCACAAGTACGACGCGACCAACTACCTGCACATCGATGATCACTTCGGCAAGAAAGGCGACTACGAGGCGATCGCCGCGACCGAGGACCTGCTCGATCCGAAAACCTGGAAATGGACCGAGTCCGACAAGATGTTCCTGGCGCTGGTCAAGAAATGCCACGACATGGGCATCCGGGTGATCATCGACGGCGTGTTCAACCACGTCGGCGTCACCCATCCGGCGTTTCAGGATGTCAAGAAGAACCGCGAAAAATCGCGGTTCGCAGACTGGTTCGATGTCCTCGTCTGGGATCCCTTCAAGTACAACGGGTGGGCCGGCGTCGACTCGCTGCCGGCGTTCAAGAAATCGCCCGAAGGCTTGGCCAGCACCAGTGCCAAGGAGCACATCTTCAATGCCACACGCCGCTGGATGGACCCCAACGGCGACGGCGACCCCAACGACGGCATTGACGGCTGGCGGCTCGACGTGCCCAACGAAATCCCCATGCCCTTCTGGGCCGAGTGGCGCCAGGTGGTCAAGAAGGCCAATCCGAACGCCTATATCACCGGCGAAATCTGGGACCGCGCCGAGCAGTGGCTCGACGGCCGCCATTTCGACGCCGTCATGAATTACGAATTCGCCCGCCCCGTCATCCAGTGGACGATGCACAAGAAAACCAAGATCACGCCGACCGAGTTGGACAGGAAGATGCGCGACCTGCGGCTGGCCTATCCGCACGCGGCGACGCTCGTCCTGCAAAACCTCGTCGACAGCCACGACACCGACCGCGTGGTCTCCATGGCCCTCAACCCCGACCGGCACTATGACCACGAAAACCGCGTCCAGGACAACGGACCCAAGTACAGCAACGACAAGCCCAACGAGGAGTGCTATCGTCGCTCGCGGCTGGTGGCGCTGATCCAGATGACCTACGTGGGGGCGCCGATGATCTACTACGGCGACGAGGTGGGCATGTGGGGGGCTGACGATCCAACCTGCCGCAAGCCCATGTTGTGGGAAGACCTGGAGCCGTACGACAAGCCGGAAGAGAACTTCGTGATGAAGGACCATCTGGCGTACTACCGCAAGGCGATCGCACTGCGCAACGAGCATCCGGCGCTTCGCACGGGCGATATGGAGACACTTCGCACGGACGATGGGCAGGATGTCTGGGCGTTCCTGCGATACAACCAGGATGAGGAGCTGGTGGTCGTCCTGAACGCCTCCGGGAAGGAGCAATCGCTCAGCGTCCCCATCCCGCCCGGCTCGCCGCGCGAGTGGACGACAATCTTCGGCGGCGAAGGCAAGGCGGAATTCTCCGACGGCCACGTGCACGTAACCGTGCCGCCGATTGCGGGCGTCGTACTGCACGCAAAAGTGAAATAGTGTGCCGCGGGCCGCACGAGTGCCACGGGCGGCACGGGTGCCACGGGCGGCTTGCGCGCCCGTGTCTTCGGACGACTGGGTGCCCCGGCCAAGCCGTCGCCCCACCCATCTCCCCGAAGCCTTCCATGCACAACGCGACGGCTTGACCGTGTTGCTTCCCGCTCAACAAGGAACCTTGGATGCCGCGACGCAGCCAACCTCAGACGCGCCGCCTGCGCCCCCCTGCCGGCCCGTCACGATTCTCATTCTCCCGCCGCGCCGCCGGCGTGCTGATGCACATCACGTCGCTGCCCGGTCCGCACGGCAGCGGCGACCTCGGTCCTGCCGCATATGAGTTCGTCGATTTCCTGCACGACGCCGGCCAGACCTGGTGGCAGACGCTGCCCATCAACCCGACCGCCGCCGGCAATTCGCCCTATAGCGCGCTCTCCGCGCTGGCCGGCAATCCGCTGCTCATCAATCTCGACGCGCTCGCGGCCGACGAGCTGCTGACGCGCCGCGACCTCGCGCCCGAGTCCGGCCTGCGCGCCGACCGCGTCGACTTCGACGCCGTCGTCCGCTTTCGGTTGACGCGCTTGCGCCGCGCGTTCGCGGCTTTCAGGCACGGCGGCGGAGAACGATCTGCAGCGTTCACTCAATATGTCGCCCGCAACCGCGAATGGCTCGAGCCTTACGCGCTCTTCGCGGCCATCCGCCAGTCGCAGGCGGCCCGCACATGGATGGAATGGCCGCGGCCGCTCAAGCTGGCGGAAAAGGCGGCGCTGGACGCCGTCCGCAAGTCACTCGCCGATGAGATCGCCTTTCAGCGTTTCGTGCAGCACTTGTTTGATACGCAGTGGACCGCGCTGCGGTGCTACGCACACGAAAACGGCGTCGGCCTGATCGGCGACATCCCTATCTTCGTCGGCCAGGACTCCGCCGACGTCTGGGCCCACCGCGAACTATTCCTGCTCGAACCCGACGGCCGGCCCAAGGTCGTCTCCGGCTGCCCGCCCGATTCATTCTCAAAGCAGGGGCAGCTCTGGCAGCATCCACACTATCGCTGGGAGCGCCACCACCACACGCACTTCGCCTGGTGGATCAGCCGCTTTCGCCACACGCTGGCTCAGTTCGACGCCGTGCGGATCGACCACTTCCTGGGCTTTCACCGCGTCTGGGCGGTTCCCGGCGGAGCACGCAACGCCGTCCGCGGCACGTGGTTGAAAACGCCCGGTGACGGGCTGCTGACGGCGGTCCGCAAGGCGCTCGGCCCGGTCGAGATCATCGCCGAGGACCTGGGCCTCGTGACGCCGGAAGCTCTGGCCTTGCGCGAGAAGCACGGCCTGCCCGGTATGCGCATCCTGCAATGCGCGTTCGGCGACGACGATGGCTGCCGCTATCACCAGCCGCATGCCTATCCGCACGCGAGCGTGGTCTATACGGGCACGCATGACAACGACACGGTCGTCGGCTGGTGGCGCAGCGCCGCGAAGCACGCCAAGCCGTCCCGCAAGGGGCACCTCAGCGAACCGGACCGCGCGCTGCGCTACCTCGCGGCGAGCAGCCCGCGAGATATCCACTGGCACATGATTCGTGCAGCGCTGGCCTCGCCGGCGGCGACAGCCATCGTTCCGACCCAGGACCTGCTGGGGTTGGACAGCCGCGGCCGGATGAACGTGCCGGCGATCGCGAGCGGAAACTGGGAATGGCGCATGACGGAGGGCGCGCTTTCGCCGGAACTGGCGGCGCGGCTGCGCGATCTATCCGAGGCCTACGGGCGGATTTGAACGACCGCACTCCCCACCCACGTGGTCTGATCAGAGATTCTGCCAGGCTCGGTGGACATATTCTCGGCAGGCTCGGCGGACATATTCTTGGCAGGCTCGGCGGACATATTCTGGCAGGCTCGGCGGATATGTTCTTGGCAGGTCTGCGGGCATATCTGTCCGAACCCGCCGCGCCAAGCGGCGGGGTCATCTGTCCGAACCCGCCGCGCCAAGCGGCGGGGTCATCCGTCCGAACCCGCCGCGCCAAGCGGCGGGTTGACGTCCCCGGTCTCCGAGCTGCCGCTTGCTCGCGGTCATCAACCCGCCGCTTGGCGCGGCGGGTTCGGAAAAACGGCCCGGCCGGCGGCGTCCGGCAAGAGGTTATGGCCACTTCCCACGCCACACCCCACCACAAATTTGGCGATCTGACAGCGCCCGTCGCACGATATCATGGATTGACCGTTGTTTCGTGAATCAACTGGGCCTGCCAATAGCGAGGCACATAATGCGTAACCGTTCGTGGGGAAAGCACGCTTCATTCGTGCTCTCGGCGCTCGCGGCAGTGACGCCGCCGGTTTGCGCCATGGACCGCGTCCGAAACGAAACCAAAGCCAATCTCGCCGAGCTGCGCTACGGCGTCACCGGCCAGGGCGTGACCGTCGCGATCATGGACCGCGGCATCGACTGGCGGCATCCCGATTTCATCAAGCCCGACGGCACGACGCGAATCAAGCATCTGCTGGACATGACCGGACAGCTCTATTGCGAGGCGGGCAATCCGCAGCCGGTTGAATACACCGAGGCACAGATCAACGCGGCCTTGCTCGGCGGCCCGCCGATCGACTCCCGCGACGCGGTCGGCCACGGCACCGTCACCGCGGGCATCGCCGCCGGCAACGGTCGTGCATTCGCGGACGACCGCTACCGCGGCATGGCGCCCGCCGCCGACCTGATCGTGGTGAAGATCGTTTCCGAAGGCGCCCAGCAGCACGAGGACCAGCCCGCCGAGGCGCCCTTCATCGGCTGCTATGAATACGCCCTGGACTGGCTCGACCAGAAGATCAATGAAGTGGGAAATCCCTGCGTCGCGATCATCAACGCCGGCGTGCAGTACGGCCCGATGGACGGCACGTCCGCCGTGTCACGGAAAATCGACCAGGTGTTCGGCGTCGACCGCCCCGGCCGGATCTACGCCACCGGGACTGGCGATGAAGGCGCCTATCCGACGCACGCCGCCGCCGATTACGACGACACGGCCGCGACCAGTGTCCGCTTCACGACCGGCGGCGCGCCGTGGACGATCACCGCCTGGTACACCGGGTCGCAGCCGGCGGAGATCACGGTCCGCATGGACGACGGCGCCGTCGTCGGTCCGGTGCCGGCCGAAGACTACCGGATCGAAAACGGAATCTCGATCTACCAATATGCGCCCGGTCAGGAGTTCTATCCGTGGACGTCCACCAGCGGCGATCGCGCCGTCTGGATCGGCATCGATGGCCACGCCGGCGGCGGCCAGGTCGAAATCCGCGGCACGCAGCCGGGAATGGGCCACGTCGATCTCTACATCGCCGACGTGTTCCTGCCGATTGTCTTTGACGATCATCTTGTTCCCGGCCGGCTGAGCGATTTTGCCGCGACCACGTCCGCTCTTGTCTGCGGCGTGTACGTAGCGCGCATCGAATACATCGACATCACCGGCACGCCGCGCGGCGACACCTCCGAAGGCGTGCTCGGCGGTCTGTGGAACCACTCCGCCGACGGCCCGACGCGCGACGGCCGTCTGGGCGTCGATGTCGCCACGCCCGGCCACCACATCTTCGCGGCCTACGGGCAGACGTCGTACTGGAAATACTGCTGCCCGTGGAACCAGATTCAGGATGGCGGCGGTTGGTACGGCCGGCAGGGCGCCGCCAGCGGCGCCGGGCCGATCCTGGTCGGCGCTTTGGCCCTGATGCTCGAGATGAATCCGTCGCTCACCGGCGAGGAGGCGCGACAGATTCTCCAGGACACGGCCCGCAGCGACGGCTTCACCGGGCCGACGCCGAACACGCACTGGGGCTACGGCAAACTCGACCTGCTCGCGGCGCTCGACCAGATGGCGGGCGTCGTGCGCGGCGATCTGAACTGCGACGGCGCCGCGAACGTGCTGGACATCAACCCCTTCGTGCTGGCGCTGCTGAATCCGGCGGCGTATGCGATGCAGTTCCCCGGCTGCAATGTCCATAACGCAGATATCAACGGCGACGGCGGTGAGAATGTGCTGGATATCAATCCGTTTGTGGCGCTGCTCCTCGGGCCGTAGCGTCGGCCCTGAGTGGCCGACGCCAAACTTTCGCAGCGTCTTGCACTCGCCGTCGGCCGCAGAGGGCCGACGCTACAGTTTCTTGGCAACCTGCCGGCTAGTCCGCATCTCCCGGCGGAATCTCAAGCAGCTCGAACGAATTTCCATCCGGATCGGCCACAGTTACGACACGCAGCCCGCGATACTCCTCGATCTCGTCCAACTGCGCGCCGCCGCAATCCAGCAGCCGGGCCAGCGTACCGTCAAAGTCCGTCGTCGTGACGTCGAAGCGGATGGTCGGTCGCGAGCCGGCCGCCGGCCGCGCCCCGGATTCCCACGGATCCACCGGACCCAGCAGCCGCAGCGACGGGCCGCCGTCCGGAAAATCAAGGACGGCGTAGGCGCTGTGCGGCGTGACCTCTTTTTCGGTCGCTTCCAGACCCAGGCCTTCCGCCCAAAAGCGCAGCGCGCGGACGAAGTCGCTGACGTAGACGTGCACATCGCCGATTGAAAGCACGGCAGCCTCCTTGCCGTGCATAGTCTACCGCGGGCGCGCCTTCGAGTCGTCGCCGCAACCGTCGCGGCGGGCGACGCAGTCAAGTGCTGAGGTGTAACCCAGCGTGGCACGTTACCTGGCACGCTCAGCGGGCGTATCTGTCCGAACCCGCCGCGCCAAGCGGCGGGGCGACCTCTCCGGCGTGCGAGGCGCCGTTCGCGAGCGATCGTCAACCCGCCGCTTGGCGCGGCGGGTTCGGAAAAGCAGCCCGAAAACCGCCCGGCCGGCGGCGACCGCCCCCGATCTTGGCAACACGCGGGTTTTCCGTTCTCGTCCGCTAATTGCACCTTACCCGCGGCGCCGGCCAAACAGGCGTAACCGCCCGGCCCGGGAACATGCGCCGGACCGCCGTATATATCGCATATTCCCGTACGCCGACCGGGCTACCCATGCCGGGGCGGCGATCAGCCGACCTTAGAGAAGAGAGGGGAGGCCGCGCGGCGCGCTGGTTTTTGCGCGTCGCCGATGTCGGCCTTCCGCTGGACCGACAGACGTGCTGAATTCGATTCGAGTCATTGTCGTCAACGCTGATGAAGAGGCCGCGCCCGAGCTGCGCACCTGCCTTCTGGCGATCGACGGCGTCAAGATCGTGGCCGAGATCGACGAGCCGGCCATGCTGACGCAGGCCCTGCGGCAGTTTCCGGCCGAGGTTCTGCTGGTCCACCTCGACCCGAATCCGACCGGGATGATGGAGGTCGTGGCGCCGCTGATCGAACAGCGCAAGGGCCAGGTCGTCGCCATCGGCATGACGGAAGACCGCGACGCCGAGCTGGTCGTGCGGGCCATGCGGATCGGCATGCGCGAGTTCCTGTGGAAGCCGTTTCCGCCGGAGCAACTGGCCGAGATTCTGCAGCGGGTCCGCAAGGAGGCGGGCGCGATCGAGCAGCGTTCCGGCCGGCTGATTTCAGTCGTGGGCACCAGCGGCGGAATCGGCGCGACATCCCTGGCCACCAACTTGTCGGTGGAGCTGGCGCGCCTGGAGACGTGGGACGGCCAGTCACAGCCGGGTGAAAAGCCGCGCGTCGCCGTGGTCGATCTGGACTTTCGTTTCGGGCAGGTGGCGATGTATCTCGACGCGCAACCGAGCTACACGATCGCGCAGCTCTGCGAGTCGGCCGAGCAGCTCGAAAAACAGCTCATCGATCGCGTCATGGCAAAACACTCCTCCGGCGTTCACGTGCTGGCGCATCCGGCGGACATGGAGGAAGCCACGCGCATCACCGCCGGCCAGTGCGCCGGAGCGCTGGCGGCGCTGCTTGAGCATTATGACTTCGTGGTCGTCGATGGACCGGTGCGGTTCGACCAGTCAGCCAAGGCCGTCTTCGACATGACGGACGTGTACATCCTGCTCTTACAGTTGCTCGTGCCGTCGGTTCGCAACAGCGACCGCTTTCTCAATGAGCTGCGGCGGCACGGCTTCAATCTCGACAAGCTGCGGATCGTCTGCAATCGCCACGGGCGCGACGCGGGCTATCTCCAGCCGGCGGACGTCGAAGCGACGCTGGGCCGCAAGGTGGATTTCTTCCTGCCCGACGATTGGAAGGTCAGCAGCACCGCCGTCAACGTCGGCACGCCGCTGGCCGATCACGCGCCCAAGTCGAAGTTGCGCCAGGCGTACCAGCAGATCGCCCAGGCGCTCGCGGCTCCGGGCGGCGAGTCCGACGGAACGCCGGCGGCGAGCACGCCGGAGCCGCCGCGAAAAGGGCTGCTGTCGTTCCTGGCGGGTCAGAAGGCGTAATCCTGTGCCGAAGGGAAGTGCCTGATGGGACTGTTCACAAAAAAACAACCGCCGGCGGCGGCGCGGCCCGCGCCCGAGACCCCCAGCGGCAGCGCTGCCGTAGCCGTGGCCGCTCCGCCCAAGCCCGCCGCTCCGGCGCCGGCTGCCGCGGCGCCTCCCGCGGCGGCGGCCGTGACTGCGCCAAAAGCGCCCGTCGCTCCCGCGCCGGCGCCGGCCAAGGACCGCACGACCGACGAACGGCAGGCGCGTTTTCAGGGGCTCAAGTCGGGCATTCATCGCAAGCTGGTCGAGCAGCTCGACATGACCAAGCTGGCGCAGGACGGCAACGACAAGGTCCGCGAGCAGGTGCGCGAGGTGGTCGAGGCGCTCTGCGAGGAAGAGAACACGCTGCTGAACTACAACGAGCGGCGGCGGCTCACGGAAGAGATTCTGGATGAGACCTTCGGCCTCGGACCGCTCGAGTCGCTGCTCAAGGACCCGCTGATCTCGGACATCCTGATCAACGGCCCCAAGCAGGTGTACATCGAAAAGGGCGGCAAGTTGTCGATGGCCGACTGCAAGTTCAAGGACAACGCCCATCTGCTGCACGTGATCGACAAAATCGTCGCTCCCCTCGGGCGCCGCTGTGACGAAGTCTGCCCGATGGTCGACGCGCGTCTGAAAGACGGCAGCCGCGTCAACGCCATCATTCCGCCGCTCGCGATCGACGGCCCGTCGATCTCCATCCGGCGATTCGGCAAAGACCCGATCACGTGGGACGACTACGTTCGCTATAAGAGCGTCGCGCCTGAGATCGTTGACTTTCTGCACGCCTGTGTCGAGGCCGGCCTGAACATCCTGATTGTCGGCGGCACCGGCTCCGGAAAAACGACGCTACTCAACAACCTGTCGAGCTTCATCCCCGATGACGAGCGCATCGTCACCATCGAGGACGCGGCCGAGCTTCAGCTCCGGCAGCCGCACGTCGTCCGTCTCGAAACACGGCCGCCCAACATCGAAGGCAAGGGCCGCATCGGCATCCGCGACCTGCTGATCAACTCGCTGCGCATGCGGCCCGACCGCATCGTGGTGGGCGAGTGCCGCGGCGGCGAAACGTTGGACATGCTGCAGGCGATGAACACCGGCCACGAAGGCTCGATGACGACGATTCACGCCAACACCACGCGCGACGCCGTTCAGCGCGTCGAGACCATGGTGATGATGTCGGGCTTCGAGCTGCCGACGCGCGCCATTCGTCAGCAGTTCGCCTCGGCCATCAGCCTGATCGTGCAGGCGGCCCGCCTGACGGGCGGTCCGCGAAAAATCACCAACGTCACCGAAGTGCAGGGCATGGAAGGCGACGTCATCACCATGCAGGACGTTTTCAAGTTCGAGCAGGACGGCATCAACCCCGAAGGAAAAGCCTACGGCCGCATCGTGTCGACGGGTGTGCGGCCGCAGTTCATGGAGCGACTGAAATCGCACGGCTGCAGAATCGACCCGGAATGGTTTCAACCTCGCACCCTCGTGTCGGACCGCGAATGATGAACACCCTACTCCTGGCCGCCGACGTCTCCGCGGCCGTCAAGCAAATCCTGATGGTGGTCGCGCCGCTGGCGGGCGGCATGATGCTGGCCTACGGCGTCTTCCAGGCCGTCGTCGACCTGCGCGGCAGCACGCGCCAGAAGGTGGTCGACCGCCTCAAGGACGGACAGGACAGCCGGCGGCAAAACGCGCAAAAGAACTCGATTGAAGACGTTCGCCGGCGGGCCGCCGAAGCCACCGGCTTCATGGCCAGGGCCTTCTCCAAGATGAGCTTCACGGCCAAGTTCCAGCGAGCGCTGGAGCAGGCCGACATGCCCTGGTCCGCCCCGCAGGTGCTCGTGAATCTCAGCGCCGTCGCCACGCTGCTGATGGCGGCGCTGATGTTCTTTCAGATGCCGCTGCTGGCGGCCGCGGGCGTGGGAGCGGGCGTGTTCATCCTGCCGGTCCTGTATCTGTTCCGCGCCCGCAAGAAACGCCTCAACCGCCTGGTCGACCAACTGCCCGACGTGTTCGAGCTGCTCAGCCAGGCGCTGCGGGCCGGCCACTCGCTGGCCTCCGGAATGCAGCTCGTCGCCAAGGAAATGCCCGACCCGGCCGGCATCGAGTTCGGCCGTGTGTTTCACGAGCAGAACCTGGGCCTGAAAATCGAAGACGCCATGCGCAACATGGCCGACCGGGTCGACATGCTCGATGTGCGCTTTTTCGTGACGGCTGTCCTCATTCAGCGGCAGACCGGCGGCGACCTGGCCGAGGTGCTGGACAAGATCGGCAGCGTGATCCGCGAGCGCATCAAGCTCTTCGGCACCGTGCAGGCGCTGACCGCCGAAGGCCGCCTGTCCGGCTATGTCCTGCTGGCGCTGCCGGTCATCGTCTTCGTGGTCATGCTGCAGGTGAATCGCGAGTACGCCATGCTGCTCCTCACCAACCCGATCGGAAAGATGATGCTCACGATCGCGATCGTGATGCAGATCATGGGTTGGCTGATGATCAAGAAGATCGTGAACATCAAGGTGTAGGAAAGGCGACGCGGTCGCGTCGGACCTCCGACCGCGAACAGACGCAACCCAGCGGAGACCGTCATGGATTTCGTAACCATTGCAGTGCTGCTCCTCCTGGCGATCGGCCTGGTTGTTTTCAGCATTCTGCCCAACCGCAAGGACGAGCGCGACCAGGTGCGCCGTCGCCTCAGCGGGCAGGGCAGCGGAAGCGACGCGATCGACATTCGCGAAAAGGCCAAGGCCAGCGCCGCCGGCGACCTGGTTAAGAAGGCCACGCCGATGCTCAACCGCCTGATCATGGCCACCACCGACCAGGAGCAGACCCAACTCCGCTTGAAACTGGCGACGGCCGGATTCCGCCAGGCGCAGGCTCAGACAATATTCCTGGCCAGCAAGACGATCGTCGCGGTCGTCGGCCTCGGACTGGGCGCGCTGTTCGGCGTCTACGCCGGGCTGGACCTGGTGTCGCTGCTGGGCGCCACGGCGTTCGGCGCCGGGGCGGGCTTCATGCTGCCGAATTTCTGGCTGTCGATGGCCGCCGGCAGCCGCATGGAGAAGATCCGCTGCGGGCTGCCGGACACGCTGGATCTCATGGTCGTGTCGGTGGAGTCGGGGCTCGCGCTGGATGCGGCCCTCAAGCGCGTGGGCGACGAAATGGCCCGCGTTCACGTCGACCTCTCCGACGAGATGCGCATCGCCACGATGGAAACGCAGATGGGCATCCCGCGCGCCGAATCGCTCGAAAACATGGCCCGCCGCACCGGCCTGGAAGAAGTTCGCAGCCTGGTCTCCGTGATCCTGCAGGCGGAGAAGTTCGGCACGAGCGTGTCGCGCGCCCTGCGCAACCAGGCCGATTCGCTGCGCACCAAGCGCCGCCAGGCGGCCGAAGAACGCGCCCAGAAGACGGCCGTCAAGCTCATGCTGCCGCTGGTCATGTTCATCTTCCCCGCCATGGGAGTCGTTCTCGGCGGGCCGGCCGTGCTCAAGATGATCGAGGCGTTGAAGAACAACCCGACGCTCGGGTAGAGCGCCAGAAGAGAGATCACCCGTGCATACTCAAAGCGACGCCATTCGCACGTTGCGGGCGCCGCCCGACCGCGTGCAGAGCGTGCTCGACAGTCTCGATGAGCACTCGCGCAACGCGCAGACCGTCAGCGTCCGCCGCGCCGAACGCTATCACTACCGCGTCAACGCCCTGACGGTCGAGTTTCTGGAACCGAACGGCGGCTGGGCGACGCATCACGTGCCGACCCGGAATATCGGGCGGCACGGCCTGGGCCTTCTGGCCGGCCACTTCATTTATCCGAACACCCGCTGCCGCGTGAACCTGGTCACGCTGCACAACCACGTCGAGCAGGTGGCGGGCTCCGTGCGCCGCTGCCGGTACCTGGTCGGAACCGCCAATATCTACGAGGTCGGGATCAAGTTCGACAAACCCATCGACGTGCTCATGTTTCATCGCAACGCACTGCGCCTGCGGATCATGATCGTCGACGACGACCCGGCCATGTGCCGGCTGCTGGCTCAGCTCCTGAAGGTCCGCAACGCCGATACGCTGATCGAGTCCAGCCCCAAAGCGGCGGTGGACACCGCACTGCAGACGCCGCTGGACGTCCTGCTGATGGACGTGCACATGCCGGAGATGGACGGCTGCGAGGCGGTTCAGCGGCTGCGCGAAGGCGGCTACGTGCGTCCCGTGGTCGCCGTGACCGGCGCGACCGACGACGACCTCACCCAGCGCTGCCTGTTGGCGGGTTTCAATGCCGTTCTGCACAAGCCGGTGACGCGCGACAGCCTGATGGAGACCATCAACCTGGTGTGCGAGAACCCCATCGTCAGCTCGCTCGTCCAGGAGACCAACATGCGCGAGCACATCGACGCATTCGTGCGCGAGCTGAACAATCGCGTGCGCCAGATCGGGGACGCCTTCCGAGTGAGCAACTTCGACGGGCTGCGCCTGCTGCTCGAGCAGCTTCGCGGCGAGGCCGGGGCCTACGGATTCGACGTGATTACGAGCGCGGCGGATGCCGCGTTGCGGGCGCTTCAATCGGAGGCTCCACCGCAGGAAATGCGGCGCTACCTGAACGAGCTGGATCGCCTGTGCCTCGCGGCGCGTCCCGTGTCAGTCGTCTGCGAGCAGGACGGCTGAGCGGTGCGCTCATCGATGGGATTGCGCTTCGTGAGATGCCGCCGTCGATCCGCGGCGCGTTTCCAGGTGATCACAGGCGAAGCCGCTTCCAGCCGCCCTGAAGAAACCGCCCCCCGCCCAGCAGCAGCTTGGCGACGTTGTCGCTCCACATCCCGCACCACGCCCCGATCAGCCCGCCGCCCAGCGCGATGCCGCCCAGCCACGCGCCCGGGACACGCAGCGCCAGCCCGCCGATCAGCGAGAAAACCAGCGTGGCGCGCGTGTCTCCCGCGCCGCGGAGCACGCCGATGTACACGATCGCCGCGCCAAGCACCGGCTGAGCGAACGCGATCAATCGAAACGCCGGCGCGCCGACCGCGATGACCGCCGGGTCGTCGCTCATCATGCGGTAGATCGGCTCGGCCAGCAGGTAGAACCCGACGCCGACGGCGGTTGTGAGCGCCGCCCCCTGTATCGCCGCCAGGTGTCCGGCGCGCGCGGCGCGCCGTGGATCGCGGGCGCCCAGCGCCTGGCCGACCAGCGTCGCCCCGGCCGTCGCCCACGCCAGCGCCGGAAGATACGAAATCGCCTCCATCCGCATCGCGATCATGTGCGCGGCGTAGTTCGCTGTTCCGGCGTCGCCGGCCGCCGTCCGCGCGATGATCGCGACGAACGCCAGTTGCGCGACAGCCATGACCGCCGCATCTGCCGCGGCCGGCAGACCGATCCGCAGCATGCGGGCAATCGTCAGCCAATCGGGCCGCAGCAGCCGGCGCTCGATGCGCAGCGCACCCAGCCCGCGCAGCAGCACCACCGCCATGAGCAGGCCTCCCAGGCTGCGGGCGGCAACGGTGCCGATCGCGATGCCATAGACGCCCAGCCGCGGACCGAACCAGCCGAAGACCAGTCCGCTGGAGAGACCGGCATTGACGGCGCTGACGAGGGTCATGACCAGCATCGGCGTGCGCGTGTCGCCGGCGGCGCGCACGGCCGCACCTCCGACCAGCGTGAGGCTGGCGAGAATGTATCCGAACGAATCAATGCGCAGGAAGTCGCGGCACATCACCTCTGCGGTCGCCGTCCGCGTCAGCGTGTGGGCGAAGAACGGCGCGCAGCCCCAGGCGCCGGCGGCCACCAGCACGCCGACGATCAGCGCCATCAGCATGGCCTGGTTGAGCAGGCGACCGGCCTGAGCCTCATCGCGCGCCCCGACGGCGCGGCTGACGAGCGCCGCCGCGCCGGTGCTGACCAGGAAAAAGCCCAGCGTTACAAACCAGCCGACATAGGCGCCCGTCCCCACGGCTGCGGTGGCGTCCTTACTGAGCGTCCCCGCCAGGTAGACGTCGACAAAGCCAACCAGGAAGTTCACGACCTGCTCGCCCAGCATCGGCAAGGCCAGGAGCAGAATCTGCCAGGAAAGAGCGGCTTGCAGAGGTTTCGCGGTGTTAATCCTGTCAGTTCCCGTTTCGCATCCGGGGAGCATCGGCGCCCCGCCGGCGGATCAGTGAGACGCCGATGCTCCCCGCGCGTCGTGCTTTGATCGGGACACGGCCAGGCGGCAGGTCGTTGGCCGAATCAGCCGTTTTTCTTGTCTTGTTTGGCCGACTCGTCGCCGTTGCTCTTGGGCTTGGTTTCTTTCTTACCGGCGTCGGCGGTCTTGGGCAGCTTGGCCGCCGCCTTCTTGGCCTTGTCTGCGGCGGCCGTGCCGGCGTGCTGTTTCTGCACCTTGTCGTACCACTCGCGCGCCTGGTCGTAGAGCTCCACCTTGGCGAAGCGGTCGCCGATCTCGAGCCAGCGGTCGGCCTCCTGCTCGCTGCGGCGCTTGGCGATAATCGTCTTGACGCTCGCGTCGGCGTTGATCTTGTCGATCTGCTTCTGCGCGTCGGCGGCCGCCTTGCTTTCCGGGTAGCGCTCGATCGTCTGCTTGAACGTGTCAACCGCCTCGACGTACTGCTTGTTGGCGATCAGGTCGGCGGCTTCCTCGTTGCGCATCTCACCGCGGACGTTGTCCGTGGCCTTGCGCACCAGCGCCTTGTGCTCACGGTTGGATTGCAGCTTCGCCAGCTCCGTCTCGGCCTCGCGCGCGGCGTCCTTCGCTCCGAAACGAACCGCGATGTCCGCCAGCACGGCGATGGCCTGGTCAATTTTCTTCTCTTCAATCAGCTTCCTGGCTTCCTCGATACGCTGCTTGGCGCCTTCCTCGGCTTTCTGGGCCAGCGCGGTCGCATCGCTGCCGCCCGCCGCGCCTCCGCCGGTCGAGGCCACGGACGCAACCTGCGACGCCAGCGTGTAGGCCTTGCCGAACTGCTTTTCGGCCATCAGCTTGTTGGCCTTCGCCAGCCGGGCCTTGAGCGACTCCGGATCGGCGCCGATGGGCGGCGTCTTGCGAATCTGGTCCTTGACGCGCTCCTCCAGCTCACCCGGATGCCCGCGCCAACGCAGAACGCCCTTGGTGTCGACCACGTAAGCCCGAGGGTAGGAACTGATCTGGAAAAAGTCCTCCGCGTCGGCCCCCGCCACATACGAAAACTCGAACTCCTTCGCCTTGGCGAACTTCTCGACCGCGTCCGGCTTTTCCGGGCTGATGGCGATGACGTGCACGCCCGGCATCTTGGCGACCTTCTTCACTTCGGCGACAACGTCCGCCGATCCTGCGTCCGTCGACTTGAAGAAGAACAGCACCAGGATCCGCCCGCGGCCCTCGGCGATCGCAAACTCCTTTTCGCCGTTCTTGACGTCGGTCAATTTGTACTCGGGTAGCGGCTCGTCAACGATTTGCGCCGTAGACGGGCTGACCAGCAGAAACGTCGCAAAAAGCAGCAGCGCGGGACGCAACATGGGCGACCTCCCGAAAGCAGCCGGCCGGGCAAGCTCGCACCTCGGCCGAGAATTCCACGCTGAGTATATTTCACCTCTCCGCCGCACGCCATGCTATGACGCATCTCGCGAAACCGCTCATCCTCGTCAGGCGGTGATCGGGGGGCGACCAGAGATTCGGCCGGCGTGGCGGGCGTATCTGTCCGAACCCGCCGCGCCAAGCGGGGGGTTGACGTTCGAAACCATGCGGCGCCACACAGGCCGGGAGCGTCGACCCGCCGCTTGGCGCGGCGGGTTCGGAAAAACGCTACGCCGGCGGCGCCTGGCAAGAATGTCGGCGGGGTTCAGCCCGTCCGACCCTCCACGCCCCTCCCTGCTACGCCATGCTCAGCACGCGGCGTTGGGCGCATGCCTCGCGCAGCGCTGGAAAGACGAACCGCTCCGCCACCGCGTCCCACGACATCTTCTTCGCCAGCTCGTAGCCTGAGCGAATCAGCTTGCCGCGCTGCTCGTCGCTGGTCGGCAGCCGCGCGAGCAGCCCCTCGGCGATTTTCGGCGCCAGTTCCCGTTCGAGCTTCCGTCGCGCGGGCGCGTCGATGCGGATCGCTTCCTGTACGCTCTCAATCGCCAGGCCGTTGTGCAGATAATCCGCCAGGAGCACGTTGGCCACCGGCTTCTCGCCCACCACCCGCGCCAAAAAACCCGCGCAGCCGCAGGACGTGCTGACCACGCACACGCTGCCGAACGTCAGCGGCTCCAGCGGCGAGATGCCGAAGGGTTCGTAAAGGCTCAAGCCGAACTCCGCGTCGGAACCACGGCGGAAATCCTGGAATTCGACCTCCGGCGGAACGCGCAGGCCGCAGGTGTCGCGACTGAAGCCCCACTGGTTGATGAAGATCACCTTGACGTTGCGGGCGCGGGTGTTGAAGACCTCGACCTGCCGGAAAAAGTCGGTTTCACCCGCGGTCAGGTCGGGCAGGCCCTCGCGGTGGGCCAGCGGCCAGTCGTATTCCTCTTCCATTCGCCGGATGTCTTCGGGGCTGCGGCGCGGCAACTCGGTCGAAAGCACCAGCAGCACGGCGGACTGCCCGCGCTGGCCCAGAAGAGGATCCAAGGCCGCGAGTACGTCCAGATCGCGCCACAGCGCTTTGCTGCGGACGAAGCGCGTGACGTGCGTAAACGTGTAGTCCGGCCGCCAACCGAGCAGGCTTTCGGCGTAGTTTTGAAGATGCTCGCGCGACGTGTGTTTTTCTTCGACGGTGATCTTCCCCGCCGGCACGCCGTTAAACGCCAGCGCGACCTGGGCAGAGTCAAACTTGCGGCCGAAAAACTCAAGCTCACGCGCCACCAGATGTCCGACCGCCAGCGTGCGGTCGCAGAAGGATGCGGCCTCGACGACCGCGTGCTTGAAATAGTCGTGCTGCGGGCCGAAGACCTGCTCCAGGTACAGGCCGTTGGCGCGGGCCAGCTCCATGGCGCGATAGAACATCACATCGTGCCCCGGCGCGGCCTCGACAATCCGCCGCACCGGCGCCACCTCGTGGGCGTGAAACAGGCTGCGCCAGGCGCGCGGCTCCTGCATCGTCAGCGTCAGGGCCGTGGGAACGCCCATGAACTCGTGCGCCAGCACCGCGGCCGGCTCGCCCGCGCTGCTCAGCCGCATCGCCCGCAGCGCCGCCGCGGCCGGGCCGGCGAGCTGCACGTATTGCTCAAATTCCCAGATATGTTCGTAGCGATTCGACGAAAGGCCGTAGCGCTCCCAAAGCTGCCCCTTGACGTAGTTCAGCGGACCGGAGTGGATGCCGCGCAGGTCGACCAGCAGCACTTCGCACATCGACCGCCGCGCCGACGGCACGTCCTCAATCGGCTTGCGGCCGTAAACCAGCCGGACGTTCCAGTCGCTCTCGATGCGGCGGAAGGCGTCGGCGTAGGGGCTGCCGTAGATCTGATCGAGCGGCGAATATTCAACGATGGCGCCCGCGCCGAGACGGCTGGGCTTTTCCGGATAGAAGAGCGGGCAGACGAGGACAGTGCGCCCGACCTGGTCACGATACGGGCGGCTGTTGATCAGTCCCTCGAGAACGGTGCCGATGCCGCCGACCTTGTAGACGGCTTCGTGCGTGACGTGGATCACGTTCAGCAGCGGCATCCCAGCGCGTGCCTCTCTCTGATTCAGGCCTTTGGCCCGATATACGATCCGAGCCGCGACCGTGAGGGAGCGGTTCGCGGCGAGCAGGCGGCCACCGCTTCCTTACGCTCCCTCACCGGTCGCGGCTCGGAAAAAGCGGCATCCGTGCGAAACGCAACGCTAGCCCTTGGCCTTCAGCGCGTTGAGCTTCCGCGTCAGGCGGCTTTTGCGCCGCGCTGCGGCGTTGGGGTGCAGCGTGCCGCGGCTGGCTTCGCGATCGAGCGTGCGGACGGCGTCCTTAAGCGCCTTCTCGGCGTCGGCGGCGCTGCCGTGGGCCAGCACGTCGCGTGCGCCTTTGACCTTGCCCTTGAGTACGCTGACGCGCGCCCGGTTGCGCTGCCGCCGCGTGTCGTTCTGACGAACTCTCTTGCGGGACGAAATCGAATGTGCCACAGATGCTCCTTGCTTACCTGATGAAATCGAGTCTTAGCCCAGTGCTTCGGATCGTTTGCGGACCTCGCCGTTGCGATAGTTGTAGTCGATAAGCAGCAATCGCCCGTAGACCGCCTTGGCGTCGTCGTTCTTGCCATTGGCCTCGTGCGCGCGGCCCAGCCAGTAGAGCAGTTGCTTGGTCGTCTCGTCCGTCAGCTCGTAGGACGCCAGCGCGTCGGCGAGCACCTCCGTCGCCGGCGAGAACTGCTTCTTCTCGAAGAACGCGCAGCCCATCAGCAACTGGCAGCGCACCCGATACTTCGGCTCCGCCTGGGCCGCCTGAAGGATGGGGATGGTCTCGTCGAACTGGCCCATCGAGAACAAGACCTGTCCGAGGCGATACTTCAGGCGCAGGTCGGTCGGATACTGCGCGACGCGCTCGCGGATGATCTCGTGCTCGGCGTGAAGGTAGTCGTGGCTGGCGGCCTTCAGTGACGCACGGTCGGCGTCCGCCCCGCCGGCTGCGGCCTTTTCCTTCAGCGCGCTGATGCGGCGTTTCATCTGCCGCAAGCGGATGTCGTCGGCCTTGAGCTTGAAGCTGTAGTTCCGCGTCTGCTCGAACGTGCGCATCAGCACGTCGACGGCCAGGTTCTCTTCCTCGTCGCGCTCCGACTTGAGCAGCGCGTCCGTATAAGCGTTGATCTTCCCCGGCACCGTTGGATTGGCTTCGTATTCCTTGCGGGCGGTCTCGACCAGCGTCGCGTAGGTGCTCTCGCCCTGCTTGACGCGCTCGGCGTCGTGAAGCTGCCGCTGTGAGTCGCCGTCCTGAAGAGATTCGCGGAACGTGTCGTCCTTGTCGTACTTGCCGCGCGAGATCGTCAGCTTGCCCGACAGGTCGCGCTGCTCATTGCGCAGGTCCTCGTCGCCCGGCGTGCGCGCCACCTGAAAGTCGATCGATTGCACCGCCTGCTCGAGCAGCCAGGTCTTGAGGTCCGGCCGGCCGGTCGCGTCGGCCTTGTCCGCCGCCAGGATCAGGCACTCGCGAAACGCCTTGAACCGGCTGCGGTCCGGCTTCTTGTCTTTCTTCATCGAGGACAGCGCCAGCGGCGCGACCCACTTGGTCGTCTCGACGTACCCGCCCTTGGCCGCGTTGCGCAGCAGCGCGTCGATGAACTTGGCTTGATCCGGGTCCATCGACAGCAACTGCTCAGCGTTGAGCATCGCCTGCTTGGCGTCCTTGCCGCTGGTGGGCTTGCGGAAGGAGTCCATCATGCCCGGCTTCTTGCCGCCGGCCTGCATCCTCTGCACGGCCAGCGACCGGAGCGGCATGTGCGCCTCTTCCACGGCTTCGGGCCAGGTGGACAGACCGGTGATGTAGCACTCGATGGCGTAGTCGTATTCGCGGCGCTCGCGGCAGTCCATCGCCTTCTTGAACCACTGCCGCGCCTTGGACTTGTCCCCCTCCGAAAAGGTTCCGGCGCCTTCGGGTTGTGGTGTTGTCTTCTCGGCCACGCCGTACCTCTGCCGCACCGCGCCCCGCGGGCGCCTTGGATCCCAGAAAGCAGCGGCGCCCGTCGCCCCATGACTCGACGCGCGCAAACCCTGCCGCCGACGCACGATCCGACGCCGACAGACTCGAATCCATATTTATAACGAGTTCCGCGCCCGGCGAAAAGGGGCGGCGGCGGAGAGGGCAAAGGTGATTGGGCGGGCGTGACCGAAATTCTCGGCGGACGCCGCCCGGCGAGCCGTTTTTCCGAACCCGCCGCGCCAAGCGGCGGGGTGACGATCGTACGCTAGCGACGCCCGATGGCCTCTGGACGTCGACCCGCCGCTTAGCGCGGCGGGTTCGGAAAATCCCTCATATCATGCAGCCCATGCCGATCCTTGCATGGATGTACGACCTCGCCCGCGAGCAGTCGCCTTCGCACGACGCGCTCACGGTGATGATGCAGCGCTCGCTCGCCGCCGGATACAACGCCGTCGGACTCTATCTCGAACACCGCTTCGCCTATCCGTCGGTTCCCTGGCCGCCGCCGTCCGGATCGCTGACGCCCGCGGGCGTAACCCGTTTGCAGGAGCACTTTCTTCCCGCCGGCTTGCGAATCGTGCCGTTTCTGAACACGCTCGGACATCTCGAGGGGTTCATTCGCGCCCAGGGCGGACAGCGGCTCAGCGAGGGGCGCTCAACCGGCTCGGCCCAGATCTGTCCCACGCGGTCCGAGTGCGTTGCCTTTGCCCACGGACTCGTCAACGACGCCATCGACTGCTTCCGCGACGAGTGGATTCACCTCGGCGGCGACGAGACGCGCCAGCTCGGCCAGTGCCCGGCCTGCGCCGCGCGCGTCGCGTCGGTCGGCAAGGCCGGACTCTACGGCGAGCACTACGCCGCCCTCTGCAAGCTCGTACTCGACCGCGGCCGGCGGCCCTGCCTGTGGGGCGACATGCTGCTGGAGCATCCCGAAGCGCTGCCGCACATCCCGCGGCAGACTCTGATTTTCGACTGGCAATATTTCAACCGCCCGCGCGACTCGACCCGCCGCTTCCGCCAGGCGGGCTTCGATGTCGTCTGCTGCCCGAGCGTGCAGACCTACAACAGCGGCTGGTGCTATCTGGACGCGACGCAGTCCAACATAGACGAGCACGCCGAGGACGCCGCGGCGCTCGGGGCGCTAGGCGTGCTGGTCACGTCGTGGGAGTTCAGCTACTTCACGGCGTACGACACGGCCCTGCCGCTGATCTATGCGGCCGGGCGGCGGCTGTCGCGCGGCGAATCGTGGGAGGCCGCGCTTCGAGCCGAAGGCGGAGCCACGTATGCACGGCTTGCGGCGATTCTCGGCCGCGAAATCCCCGCCGCCGCGGAGTTCCTGAAGCCCGGCACATGGCGACAGCTTCGCGACCGATTCGTGATCCGGCAGAATCCCTTCTATCTCTGGCAGGATTGGCGCGCGGAAGCCTGCGGCCCGGCGGGCGACCGGGTTCTGGCATTGTGCGATCGGGCCGCGCTGGGGTTGGCTGACGACGACCCATGGCAACTGCCCATCACGCTGCATCGCGTCGCGGTGGGCTGGGTGCGGCTGGCGGAGTCGGCGGCGCAGCGTTACGCCGACGGCCAGCCGGCGGCGGCGGCGAGCGTGCTGGAGCACGGCCGGGAGCTGCTCGAATCGCTGCGTCCACCGCTGCGCCGCGCGGCGCTTTCGGGCGGCAGTTGCGCGGACGCGGCGCGGCTGGATCGGCTTGCCGAGAAGATCGCCACGGTGTGCGTCCGCTTGCGCGCGCTGAGCGGCGTGGTGTGGCTGCCGGCGTTCGAGACGCTGATTCACGACGCGTACGTCGCGGGCGATGAAGCGGCCTGGCGGACGGCGAAGGACTAAACGGTTACGGATCAGATCGGCGACCGTGAGGGCAGACGCCGCCGGCCGGGCTGCCTTTCCGAACCCGCCGCGCCAAGCGGCGGGGTGACGATCGTGAGCGAGCGCCACCACAGCGGGCCACATTGGCCGGGACGTCGACGCGCCGCTTGGCGCGGCGGGTTCGGACAGAAATGGCCGCCGCGCCTTCCAAAGTCCACGGTCACAGCCCACTTTTTTCCGTCTTTTTTTGCTTTCTCTATCTCTCTCTCTATTTCGTGTTATACTTATGGGTAGCAGACTCGGGGTGTTCTTTGTGGGCCGATCGTGGGGTGATTCGCATGTGGCGGTTGGGTTCACGGCAGGGCGGTGCGAGAGTGCACTGCGCCGCGGGTCGGGGCCGAATCGGAGGAATCACCCATGCGAAGCGTGGGAAGACTGTGGGGCGGCTGCGCCTTGGTCATGGCCGCGGCGTCGCTGGCCGGGGCGGCGACGTTCACGTGGACGGGCGGACGTTGCTGCGACCGGGATGAGTGCGACAACTGGACCTACACCGGCCTGCCGGCGACGTGCTATCCCAGCACGTCGAGTGACGACGTGACGATTCCATCCATCTACGGGGGCTGGACAATCGACCTGGTCGATATCGAGCTCCTGGACGACGTGACCATTCTGGACAGCGTCGACTTCGGCTAGGCCGGCGGGACGCCAGTGGTCGGCTGCGCGACGATCACCATTCAGGCGTCCAACGGCGAGGAGATTGTGCTGACGATGAACGGCGCGCACCTCGTGGCGGCGCTTGAGTAGCACGACATTGCAACAGGAGGCACGATGATGCCCACCGTCGTTCGGCGCTTGTTGTTGATTGGCGTGCTTTGGGTGTGCGTATGGCGAAGTGCGGCGCAGATTCCGCCCGGCTACCAGGTCGTGCAGGTAACGCAGAATCCCAACTGGGAAACGCGCGCGTCGATCAACAACCGTGGACAGATCGTATTTGAACACTATTTCGACACCTACGACTCCAATACGGCCGAGATCTTTCTCTACGACCACGGCGTGCTTCGGCAACTGACCAACGATTACGTGTGCGACAGGCTGCCGGACATCAACGACAACGGAGTAGTCGTATGGTCCCGCTTTTCCGGCACTGGGAAAACGGGCGACATTGCGATGTTGAGCGACGGCGTAATGACGATACTGACACATGACGCCGTGAATGACTATGAGCCGCACATCAACAACGCGGGACACGTTTCCTGGAGCAAACTTTTATGGCTCGGTTGCGGCGGATCGGAGGCCAACGTCTACCTATACGACGGAGCGAATATTACGACGATCATCGCCGACGGTCTGTCGAATCAGGGCGTGCGGGTCAACGACTACGACGAGTTGACTTGGACCCGATACAACTTCTGCAACGACCCATGGACGTCTGAGGTGATGGTGTATTCGGGCGGTGTAATCAAGCCGCTCACAACTTGGCAGTTCGCCGCCGTCGCCGGCGACATCAGCAATAGCGGCATGGTGACCTGGTTTTACCGTCGCCTGCCCGACTACCAGAACATTCTGCAGTGCTGGAAAGACGGTTCCGTCGTCACGCTCACCGAGTGGGGCTCCAACTCCTGGCTGAACAACAACGACGACGTGTTCTTCGATCGCTGGTATGAGGATTCGCAAACGTGGCAGGTCTGGCTGCTGCGCGGCGGGCAGTTTCTCCAATTGAGTGCGGATCCATTCTGGAACTGGACCGGCGGCATCAACGATCACGGTGAATTGGCATGGATGTCGGGCAACCCGTACGAGCCTGACGTACGCTGGCTCCGGCGCCCGCCTGATGGCGATCTCAACTGCGACGGCGGCGTATCGGTCACGGACATTAACGCGTTCGTCTTGGCTCTGACTAGTCCATCCGGCTATCGAGGGCTTTACCCGCTTTGCGATGTCCTCCTGGCTGACATGAATGGCGACCTGTCGGCGAACGTGCTGGACATCAACGAGTTTGTTGCCGCTGTCGGCGCCGGACGCTGAGCGGCATCCTCGATCTGAGAACACATCGACGAGTACGGCGCAAGACGCCGCACCGAGATAGAGGAGGTATGTCATGAATCAGTTCAAGCGAATCCCAATGATCCTCTCGGTCGCCGCTCTTGCGGCGACGATGGCTGGCGCGACGAGCTATACGTTCGCGCCGGAGGGTGGTGCGGCCAGCGGTGATTGGAACACTCCTGGGAATTGGACCCCCTCCGGCGGCCCGCCTATTGCCGGCGACACCGCCACGATCCCCAACGGCAAGACCTGCTACGTCGAAAACGCCAACCAGACCTGCGGCAAGGTCACGGTCAATTACGGCGGCGTGCTCTCGGTCAAGAGCCGCGACCTGACCATCAGCAACTCCGGGCCCTCCGGCGCGCGGCTGGTCATCGACGGAACGATGGAGTTCGCCGAGGTCAGCGGAACCGTCGGGCGCGTCCTGTTCGGCATCGAGCTCGAAATCAGCGGAGGCGGCACGCTGGATGCCCGCAAAGACCGGGACTGGGCCGCGGACGCTTCGAGTTCAACGGCGGAACCAACGAGTATCTCATCATCGGCTCCAACATCGACGTGGGCGGCTCGTTCGAGATCTTCTGCTGGATCACGAACAACGGCGAGCTGCGCGTGGACGACGCCGACGACACAATGGACATCGGCCGGCAGGAGAACACCACGCGTATCCGCGTGGCGGGCAGCGGCTGCCAGTGGACGATCAGCGCCGGGAACATGCGCTTCGGCGCCGCCAACACCGGGTTCTTCTCATCCGGCGAAAACAAGTTCAACGTCGGCGGCGGCACGCTGCTCTTCTCATCCTACGGGTCGTTCGTAAGCACGATGGCCGCACTCAACGTCGCCGGCGGAGTCTTCGATGTGGACGCAAACGCGCTCTTCGTCGCCATGGACTTCTCCGGCGGGACAATCAAGGTCGCGTCGGAAAAGACGCTGCAATGCGAATAACCGCCGAAGAGTGCGGGGAACGCCATTTGCATCGGTGCTGATCGGCGACGATAGGTGGGCACGGCCCACCCTACAGAGGCTTTCCGAACCCGCCGCGCCAAGCGGCGGGGTGATGATCGTGAGCGAGCGCCACCACACCGGGCCGCATTGGCCGGGACGTCAACCCGCCGCTTGGCGCGGCGGGTTCGGACAGACAAGCCCGCGGAACACGGTCACAGCGAGGGTTGCGGGGCGGGTCCCGTGTTCGGCTGGGCGTCACGCGGCGCGCCGGTGCTGGACGACTTGAGACTCGCGGGACTGTCTGCGTGCGCCGAGGCCGGCCGCGATGGCGGGGCTTCGAGGTAGAACTCGGGCACGATTCCCTTCATGCGCTGCCGCAGGTCGTCGCGCGTCAGCGCGTCGGCATCGGCAAAGAGCGCATCAATCGCCGGAACCAGGACATCCCACTCCGCCGGCACGTTGTTCCAGATGCCGATTTTCGGGTGCGGCGTGCGGGCCACGTCTTCGCCTTCGATCGCCAGCTCTTCGAAGAGCTTCTCGCCGGGGCGGATGCCGCAGAATTCGATCTTGATGTCTTCGTCGGGCCGGAAGCCGGAGAGCGTGATCAGGTCGCGCGCCAGGTCGAGGATTTTGACCGGCTCGCCCATGTCGAGCACGAAAATCTCGCCGCCGTGGCCCATGGACGCGGACTGAAGCACGAGCTGGGCCGCTTCGGGGATGGTCATGAAGTAGCGCACCATCTCGGGATGTGTGACGGTGACCGGCCCGCCGTTGGCGATCTGCTCTTTGAAAATCGGAATGACGCTGCCGCTGCTGCCGAGCACGTTTCCGAAGCGGACAGTGACGAACTGCGTGCTGGAGCGGGCGCTGAGGCCCTGGATGTAGAGCTCCGCGACGCGCTTGGACGCGCCCATGATGCTGGTGGGGTTGACCGCCTTGTCGGTCGAGATCATCACGAACTTCTCGCAGCCGAAGCGCGTCGCCGTGTCGGCCACGATGCGCGTGCCGTTGATGTTGTTCTTCACGGCCTCGCCGGGGTTGTACTCCATCATGGGCACATGCTTGTGGGCTGCGGCGTGGAAGACGGCCGTGGGCCGCTCCAGCTCGAAGATGCGCTCGATACGGCCGCGGTCGGCGATGTCGGCGATGTAAGGGACGAAGTTGGTGTCGGTGAAGCTGGCCCGCAGCTCGCGGTCGATGTCGAACAGGTGATGCTCGGACTGCTCGACCAGCATCAGCCGCCGCGGGCGGAAGCGGGCGATCTGCCGGCACATTTCCGAGCCGATCGACCCGCCGGCGCCGGTGACCATGACGGTGCGGTCGGCGATGAACTTGGCGATTTCGTGCTCGTCGAGCTTGACCGGGGCGCGGCCGAGCAGGTCGTTGATGTCGACGTCGCGGATTTCACTGACGGTGGCGCGGCCCTCGATCAGGTCAGCCATGGCCGGCAGCGTCTTGAAGCGCAGGTTGGCGCCCTTGCACTGGTCGATCACCGTGCGGACCTGCGCCTTGCTGGCTGATGGCATGGCGATCAGGATTTCGTCGACCGCGCTCTCCGTGCAGACCTGCTTGATCATCGAGATCGGACCGAGCACCTCGATCCCGTGAATCTGCGCCCCGAGCTTGGCCGGATCGTCGTCGAGAAAGCCGACCACGCGGTACTTGAGCACCGGCATGCGCAGGATTTCGCGCACCGCGTTCTCGCCGGAGTTGCCCGCGCCGAGGATCAGGAGGTTCGGGGCGATTCCGTCGGCGACCGGCCGGACTTCCTCGTAATAAAGCCGCACCGCGAGCCGGGCGCCGCAGACCAGCGCGATCGTGCCGGCGAAGTCGAGCACGAAGACCGAGTCCGGAAAGCGCTCGCTCGGCTCACCCAGCAGCGGCGCCGGCAGGCCGACCAGGTGCGGATTCAGGACGACGGTGTAGATCAGCAGCATCAGCAGCACGCTGGCCAGCCACGCGGCCCGCGCGACACTGAAGACGTCGCGCAAACTGACGTAGCGCCACCAACCCTGATGCTGCCGCATCAGCACGAACACGAGCAGCTTGATCGCCACGACCGGGAGAAGAAGCGGAATGCAGAACTTGCGCAGCCAGTCCGTGTCGCGGACCTTGAAGTTGTAGGCCAGCCCGAACGCCAGCAGCCACGCGGCGGCGAACATCGCCAGATGCGCCAGGACGCTGAGCGCCAGGCGGTTGGAGCGCGCCCAGGGACGCCAGCCGTCGGAATCGGGTGCTTCGGGTTCCGGGTTCATGTCTCTTGGGCGAATGCCGCGGCGGGCGCAGCGCGGCCGCCCGATCCAGGACTGTCGCACCCTGCGCTGCTTTCGCGCGGCATCCTACGACCGCATCGCGGCCCGCAGCGCGTGGACCAGCGGCAGCGCGGACGAGCGCTTCTCGCCGCCCATCCGCTCGTTTTCGAGTTTTTCGGCGGTGTCCAGCGCGCTCGTGGCGCGAACGTGATCACCCAGCGCCATCGCGCAGTAAGCCTCCAGCGCCGAGGCCATCGGCGATTCGCCCGAGCCGGATCGGATTCGGACGTAGATTCGCATGGTCTCATCGAAGACGGCCCGATCTCCGTAGTACGAGGCGACTTCGCCCATCTTGGCGAAATCCTCGGGATTTCGATTGGCGGCGTCGACGAGCGCGGCAATCGCGACGTTGATCCGGCCGCGCACCAGCGAGGCGTGTGCAATCAGCAGCGGGGCAAGGTGGGCCTTCGGATCCATGCTGCGGACGGTTTCGAGCATGCGGCAGGCCGCGCCAAGCTGGTCGTCGCGGAGCGGCGCGTCGTGGAGCGTGGCCTGCTTGAAGAGTTCGCAGGCGTCCTTCTGGCTGCGTTCGAGCCGCAACGCAATACGGGCTTCAATGGTCTCCGCGACGGTGGCGCCGACCGGCCGCGGTTCGTTGGAGTCGGGCTGCGCCAGGCCGAGCGCGCGGTCGACGTTAACCGGTTCGTCGGTGCTGCGCGCCAGCGTCCGCAGTTGCCGTAGCTCGCCGAAGTCGCCGTACAGCCGTCCGCCCAGCGGGCGATCCAGGCTGACGACCTCTGCCAGGCCGGAAAGGCTCGCGAGTTGCGCGCCGCTGGGAATGCCGCGCCGCACCGCGAAAATCGGGCTGCGCGCGACATTGGCGCTGCGCGTGCCGTAAAACGACATGGTGTTGATGCGCTCTCCCAGCCGCGCCGGATCGCGAGACAGCACCTCGCGCGGGAGATAAGCGTCCGGGGCGCGGCCGCGCTGCGCCCCGCGGAAAGCGTTGTACGTCGAGATGGGCGATGGCGCGAGCTGCGAGCGATTGCGGCGGACGTCTGTTCCAAACCGTCCAGTGTTCAGCCCGCCCACCAGACCGACGAACGACGACGGCGCCTGTGCGCTGGGCCGATTCAGAACAATGCCCGCGACGGAGCCGGTCTGCGCGGCGGCGTCCGGCATCGCCAGCAGGCCAATCAGTGCGGCTGCGAGAACTTGCACGAGCGCGATGCGCGTCATAGGGCACCCATATGGGAGATCCGTATTGCATCGGATCATACCATCCATCGACCGCGTCGTCACGGCGAATCGACTGAATCTGCCTCGCTCGCGGCGTTTCCTAAGCTTAGCGGAAACAAGGACATGCGAGCGGCCCGCATTGACCCTGCGGCGGGCGAGCACTACAGTTTTGTGTGGGCATCGGCCCTCTCCGTCGCTATTCGGATGACAGAGCACTATCGACACCCGCGCGAGGACGCATGCTATGCGATTGTGGATACTGAGCTTAGCGCTTATCGGCGGACTCGCGCTCACCGCTTGTGACCGCCTCGCCGGGCTGGGCGACCCACTCAGCACGACGTCAGACGCCACAACGTTCGCTTCGGTCGCACGAATCGCGCCGACGCTCAACAACGGCGACGTTGTCGATGCACGGATTCGCGTTCATTTTCGGAACCTGTCAAAGCTGACCGGCAGCGCCACGGTGACCATGCGGACCGCGGGCGAGCAGACCCGATTCGCGCGCCGCACCATTTTGGGCGAGAGTTCCGACGTGGTTATCGGCCCGGACCGCACGGACAGCGTGACGGTTGAAATTGCGCTCAACTCCAAGCCCGCACGATCGCTTCCGCAGCGCGTGCTGCGGCTGGGAGCGGATTTCAAGAACGGCGATGTCATCGAAATCGTCATTCCCCTCCAGCCGGAAGACGACACCGGCCAGGACATCCCCGGCAACGACAACAACAGCAACGACAATAACGCCAACGGAAACACGAACGACAATAACGGCAACGACAACAACTCGAACGATAACGGCACGCCGGACGTGCTCGCCGTCGCGCTGCTCGGCCTCGACGACCACCGTCGCGTGAACATCGGCGACGAGGTGGATTTTTCAGTCGCGGTCTCCGGCTTCGCCGCCGACGTTCGCGTCAACGTGCTGGCCGACGGCGACGCCGTCGATAACAACGGGAATGAAGTGGAGGTTGCGTCAGACCTTGCCGCAGCCGCGGAATTGCCGATCCTCTGGGTCGTTCCGGAACTGGCGCCCGGTGCGTACCGGATCGTCGCCCGGGCTGCCGGGGAGGCGGGCGAGGCCAAGACGCAGACTGATGTTGGGGCGATCCTGGTGAACAGTAAGCCGACGCTGCTGTTGGACGCGCCGCTTGACGGGCTGCTGGTGACGCGCGGCCGCGTCTTCACGATCGGATGGGCCGGACAGGATGATGATGACGACGCCGTGATTCGGCTCTTCATCGATGTCGACGGCGAGCTGAACGGCAACGAGATCCCGCTCCGCGACAACATCTCCGAGGATGCCGAGGAGGATAACTCGCTCGTGGTCGACACGTCCGACCTGCCGATCGGCGACTATCGCGTCGGCGGCGTCATCAGCGATCCGCTGACCGACGTGGTCCAGTACGGCGGGCGCGTCTGCATCACGAATCGCCTGGTCGGGCGACACACGCCGGCGTCGCTGCTGGCGGGTGAATTCGTCACGATCGTCGCGGGCGCGGCGAATCAGAGCCTGGGCACGGCGATCGACATCGGCAGCGACGTTGATGGCGACGGAAAAGCCGACGTGTTGATTTCGGATCTGCTGAGCGACTCGACCGGCCGGCCGAGCACCGCGTCGGTTTACTATCACGAACAGGCGGGTGATTGGCCGGCGACGTTTGATATTGCTGACGCTCGGCTCCGCATCGTGCAGGAAGCTTCGAATTCGCAGACGGGGGCGCGCCTGGCGCTGCTGCCGTCCATCGACGGGGACGGTTACGGCGAGATGCTTATCGGCGCGCCGCTTCTCGAGAGCGGTGGATACGCCGCCGGCCGCGCGTACGTGCTCAACGGCCGTGCCGTTCGAAACCGCGGGTTGCTCGACCTGGCGGAGGTGGCGTCGCCGCTGGGGACGTACCTTGACGGCACGGATTACGAGCAGGCCGGGCTGGACGTGGCCGGCGTCGGCGACGTGGACGGCGACGGAGTACAGGACTACGCCGTTGGATCGATCGGCCTGGACGGTGCGGGCGGCGTCACGGTGATCCGCGGCGGCGCGATTCCGCAGGAAGGCTATCTCGGCCAGCGCGGCACGCGCATCTTCGGCAGCCGGTATGGCAGTGCACTGGGCTGGGCCATTCGCCGCGTGCCGGATGTGAACGCCAGCAGCCAGGATGAGTTCGTGATCGGCGCTCCCGGCGACGGCCTGGTCCGTGGAGGCTCAACCGGGCCGGGCATCGTCTATTTCGTGTGGGGTCACGGCGGGCTCTTCACGGATTTCCCCCAAGGCTTCAGCGTCGGCAACCTGGGCGACAATCCGCCGGGACGGCTGTTCGTCGGCGAGAACGACGGCGATCTGGCCGGCTACGCATTGGCGGTGGGCGATGTCGATGACGACGGCCTGATCGACCTGGTCATCGGCGCGCCGGGATATGACGGCGCCCGTGGCCGCGTTTACCTGGTTTCGAACGCCGGGAACCCCGAGCTGCCGTTCATCGTTTCGCTGGCCGACGTCGGCGGCGCCGTGAGCGGCGCGGTTTTCGAAGGGCTTTCGGGCGGAGATCAGTTCGGCGCCGCGCTGGGCGTGCTGCACGACTTCGACGGCGATGGAAAGCGTGATCTGGCCGCCGGCAGCCCGGGCGCAGAGTCCGGACGAGGCGTGCTCCGCCTGGTCTACGGCGAAAAGAAGCTGAGCGGCGCGCCCGACCTGGCCCGGCTGGGCACCTGCGACCTCCCGGGACTGGAGCTGGTCGGACAGAACGCCCTGGATGCCCTCGGCCTCAGCATCAGCGGCGGCGACGGGGACGTGAACGGCGACGGCCGCAGCGACCTGGCGGTCGGCGCGCCGGGATTCAACGCCACCGGCCGGGCGTATGTTGTTTTCGGCAAGGCGGGCGACGAGTAGGGGCGCTGGACAAATCGCGGCCGGCGCGGCATAATGAGAAACGCTAGAGAATATCGCGTTTCTTGACCGCAAGGAGTCCGCCGATGGCCAAGCGCAGGCCCCAGATCAACTTCCAGGTCGATGAGGCCATGAAGATGCTGTACGAGGAGGCCCGCGCCCAGGGTCACTGGGTCACGCGCTTTTGCGCCGCCGGGTTCCTGGCCGTCGTCGAAGACCCGGCCCTGCGGCATCGCGCGATTCAGCGGCTGCGCGACTGGGAGGCCCAGTTCGAGCACGCGTCGCCGAAGCAGATTCGCGCGTTCGTCGAGGGCGCGGCAGCCGCAATGCAAGCTCCCGCTCAAGGTAATCGGCCAGCCCGCAAAGCTCCGCCTCCGCGAAAAAGGGCAAGACGGTCTGAATCCGAATGACCTGCCGCTGGCTCTGAACGTCCGCTCGATCCCGTACACCGATCATGGCGCACTCCTTCGCGGCGGCCGCTGGCTGCGCTGTTGCATCGCGGCCAGGCCGCCTGTCATGATTCCCCGCGGATGGCTCGCCGTCCGTGGCGTCCGATTCCCTGGCCAGCCGATCCGCCGTACGAGGTGGCATCCGTCACGCCGAATTCACCTCATTGTACGGTTTTAGTTCGTATCTTCAAGTGAAATTCCTGAGGTTCCCGGGATGGCGCTGGTTCATGCCAGTCCCGTTTGCTCGCAGGCGTTCAATGCTCGTAATCGGCCGTTTCTGCCGGAGATCACTCCGGGCAAACACCTTAATCCGAGGTTTAGGCCGTTCATGGACTCGCCCCGGGGCACATGCCACGGGCAGGTCTTTGCCGACAAAGGTGGGAAAGCTGTGCCCAGAATCCCGGAAGGCCCGTTGGCTTGTCCGAACCCGCCGCGCCAAGCGGCGGGGTGGCCCGGCGCGGGGGTGCGTGACAGTTTTTGGCGGCGGCCCACTGGGATCCGAGCCCCAAGCGCAAGCGCCTGGGCGTTTTCAGGGATGGGTGATTCTCGCTACAAACACCCGCGCGCTCGCGCTTGCGGCTCGGATTGCGACCCCGCGAAAACCGTCATGCACCCCCGGCGCAGCGCGTGAACGACCGGAGCTTGATTCCAACGGGCATTCGACCTAACCTGTTCCACTCGCTGGTACGCGCCGCCAGGTCGGCGACGTACGCTGCCGATGTAGCTCAATGGTAGAGCACGGCTTTCGTAAAGCCGGGGTTGAGGGTTCAAATCCCTCCATCGGCTGTTGATCAACCGGATCGTCAACGGCGGGGCGCGGCGACTGCTTCGAGCATCCGGATCGCGGGCAGATCGCTGCACATGATCCTCGCCACGCGCCCGAACACTTCACACGATTCGTCGCCGCCGAAATACGCCGCGATGGCCGAGTCCGCCGCGAAGCGGTAGTAGAAGCGCGGCTCGACACGCCGCAGCACGTCATGCCGTATCAGAATCTCCCCCAGCGGACGCTTCTGCTCGACGATCTCCGCCGCGACGGACGCCGGCAGCGCGGAGAGTGCTATCCGAACAACCCCAAACTCAACCGTCGGTCCATCCGGACCGGCGGTCAGCGTGATCTCGCGGTGATACTCATTTCGCTCCGGCCGGAGGACGACGTCGCGAACGTGCAGCACCACCGGCGTGCCGTAGTGCTCCTCCAGCACGCTCGTCATGTGGCTGTTGTGAACCAGCAGCAACTGAATCGGCTGCGGCAGATCGACCGCCTGCACGGGCTCGACCTTCCAGCCGCCGGGGAGGAACGGATCACCGAAGGCATCGCACACGTCCCGCAGCGCGTCGTACGGATTGTCGGCGGGCGCGGCCGGCTGCGGCTTGCTCACGTGTATCGCACGCTCCGAAACTGCGGCTCGAAGAATCGCGGCAGCAACGCGTCCACGCGCAGCAGCCCGTCCCGTGTCAGACGGATTTCGTCGCCGCACGCTGTCGCAAAACCGTCGGCGACCAGCGAATCGATCGCCTCGCCGAACTCCGCCGCGATCTCGACGCCGAACTTGCTGCGGAAATACGCTGCGTCCAGCCGGCCCAGCTTGGTCTGAAGCGCCAGCTCGCGGATCAGCCGCTGCCGCGGCGTCATCGGCAGAGCCCGAGCGAGCGGCAGCTCGCCTCGCTGGATCGCGGCCACGTATTCGTCCCACTTGTCGAGATTCTGGAAATGCACGCCGGCCACGTGCGAAAAAGACGCTACTCCCGTGCCGATCATGTCGCCGCCATGCCATAGCGCATCGCGGTAGACGAACCCGCCGCCCGCGGCGCGTCCCTCGCTGTCCGCCGGCTGATGTGGTATCGGCTTCCAGCCGGTGGTTTCGCTGTTTCTTTCCGGCTTCCGGCCGGCCGCTTGCGCGCGGACCAGCGTGTACCCGCTCGACACGACATACCCCGCCCGCTCAAACTGCTCGAACGCATACGCCGTCCACGCCCGCTTGGCGGCCCAGCCGACGATGGCCGGCGCGACGCCGCTGTCCTTGGCCTCGCGCGAAATCACCGTGTTGTGCGGCAACTCCATCTGGTAAATCGTCACGCTATCGGGCTGCATGGCGACCGCCCGCTCGACCGCCGCCTTCCACTTCGACTCATCGTCGCCCAGCATGCCGGCGATCAGGTCGATGTTGATCTGCGGAAAACCGACCTCGCGGGCCCACTCATACGCGACGCCGATTTCCTTCGAGCGATGCGCGCGGCCGTTCAGCTCCAGAATGCCGTCGTCAAAATGCTCGACCCCCAGGCTCAGGCGCGTCACGCCGATCGACCGGATGGTCTCCAGCTTGCTTTTCTTGAGCGTGCCCGGCTCGCACTCAAAAGTCACCTCTCGGGCCGCCTCCCAGGTCCAGTGCTGGTTGATCCGCTCGACCAGCCGCGACAGCTGGGCGCTGCTCAGAAACGACGGCGTCCCGCCGCCGAAGTAGACGAATTCGAACTGCCGCCCGGCCAGCGCGGGCTGATTCTTGTAGAGCGCGATCTCCCGCGCCAGCGCGTCCATGTAGAGCTCGACCTCGTCGGCGTTCTTGTCGGTGTAGACGCGAAAGTAGCAGAACTTGCAGCGCTTGCGGCAGAAGGGGATGTGGAGGTAGAGGCCGAGTGCAGAGTAGCGAGTAGCGAGTAGCGAGTAGTCATCGTGGTCCGAATTCAACTCGCTACTTGCTACTCTGAACGCGCCACTCAGCGCAGCCTGCGCCGTCGGCAGGTGTTCGCGGCCCCACGCCGAGAAGGGCGGATAGTTGGCGACGAAGTAGCTGCCGACTTCAGTCTGGGCGTCGTTTCGGAGGACGTCGAGCTGCATGCGCTACTCGATCTCCGAAATGATGTGCCGCGGGTCGCGCGGGACGAGCCGCTGCTGCGTGCAGTCAACGACGAAATCCAGGTCTTCCAGCACGATGGCGCCGATCAGCGCCGTGTCGCGCTGCGGCTCGACGATCGCGTTAAAGACGCTGCTGCGGCCGCCGAACGTGAGCTGGACGCCCTGCGCCAGCGGACGATCCGCGGCATGTCCGTCGGCGTAGCGGACGCCGATCGAGCCGTCGATGCGCAGGCCGAGCTGCGTCGCAATAGGCTCGGGAACGACCAGGCGCGTCGCGCCCGTGTCGACTAGCGCGCTGATCGTCGCGCGACGGACGACGCTGTCGTCGATGTCGCCGGCCATCGCACGGACAACGTCGTCGTAGTTCGCCAGATCCACGTCCACGTAGAATCGCCCCATCTTCGGATCCCCTCTCGGCAGGCCCTGTCCGTTCCAATCCACCATACAGAATGCTCCGTCTCCATTATACGCCAGCCGCACCGCCGCGCAGCAGATGCCCCGGGCTCGTGACCAGCATTGCGTTATAAATCAATGATATTGACTTACAACGGATCGCCGCGATAATGCGTGGCCATGGAGATCCACATGGCTGAGCCTGCCGCACTCGTTCGATTTCAGGCCGTCGAACTCGACGGCGTTCGCTACGCCATCGTGCCTCACACCCTCCTTCTGCAACTGTGCCGGCGGGCGCGTCTGGCCGCAGCAGCGGTCGAACCGCCGCGCGAGCCGGACCCGCTCGAAACCCTGCTCGACCCAAGGCGAATCGCCGGGCGGCTGCTGGAGCGCCGAAAACAGCTGGGCATCTCGCAGGCGGACCTGGCGCGTCGTGCCCAACTGCGGCCCGAGACGCTTAATCGACTGGAGCGGGGCACGAGCACCCCCGACTTTTCCACGATTCGAAAGCTGGTCGAAACGCTTCGCGAAATAGAAATCGAGAAACACGGCGCCCTGCCCCCCGCGCGCGGGCGGCCGCGCAGTCGTTTGCACGGAAGCCCCAGCGCGCTACGGAGATCACCATGACGACGACAACCATCGAATCGATCGAGAAGACCATGTGCGAATTGGCCTCCGACGTGGTCGGCGCCGACCCAGCGGGTGTGACGCTCGACACGCACCTGGTCGACGATCTGAACTACGACAGCCTTGACCAAGTCGAATTCTCGATGAAGATCGAGGACGCCTTCGAGGTGAGCGTGCCTGACGAGGCGGCCGAGCGTGTCCGCACCGTCCGGCACGCGGTTGAGCTCCTGCTGAAACTCCGCACGTCGGCCGGGGCGGGCGATTCGCCGCCTTCACAACCGCGACTGTGAGGGAGCGGTTGGCAGGCAGCGGGGCTCAAAGCGCTCCCCGGCCGCCTCCTTGCGTGCGCGGCTCGGATCGCTCACAGCGCCGCCTCATACACGCCACGCAGCTCCGCCGCCCTGACCGGCCGCGGGTTGAACCCGGCGGTCCACTGTGCCGCTGCGTCCTGTGCCAACTCATCCAGGTCGGCCCGAGCCACGCCATACGCGGACAGCCGGGGCGGCGCGCCGGTGATCCCCCAGAGCCCCTCGATTCTCCGCGCCAGGCGCTCGGCGTCCGCGTCGAGCGCCGCGTACGGATTCACACCGCTCTCGGCGTTGAAGCGGATCACGTGCGGCAGCATCAGTCCGACGGCGACGCCGTGAACAATTCCCAACCGCGCGGTCAGCGGATTTGCGCAGGCATGTGCGGCGCCCAGCATGGATGCTTCGATGGCGCAGCCGGCCAGGTGCGCCCCCAGCAACATGTCCATCCGCGCTTGATCATCCGAAGCATCGCGCATCGAGCGTTCGAACGCGCCCGACAGCACCCGCCAGGCGTCCTCGGAGAATTTCAGCGACGCCTCCGTTCGTACGCGGCAGCCCGCGGTTTCAACCGCGTGCGAAATCGCGTCGATCCCAACCGCGGCGGCGACGGCCCGCGGCGCCGTCCGCGTCAGCTCCGGATCGAGAATCGCAAGCCGCGGCCGCAACCCCCCTGCCGCCGGTGGGCGCCGATCGCTGCACGCCATTTTGACGCGCGTATCGGCGTCACTGATGAGCGCGAAAGACTGCGCCTCGCTCCCGGTCCCCGCGGTGGTCGGAATCAGGATCATCGGCAGTAGCGGCTTGCGGCTCGCCAGCACTTCGGCCGGCGGGTCGCCGCGGTAGTCAGCCATTTTGCCGCCGCAGCAATGAAGCAGGTTGATCCCCTTGGCGCAGTCCATCGCGCTGCCCCCGCCGAGGGCGATCAGCATGTCGGGCTGAAAATCGCGAGCCGCCGCCAACCCGGCCGCCACGTGCGCCGTGGTGGGATTCTCGCGCACCCCGTCGAAGATGCACACGACGATCGCCGCCTGTTTCAGGGCGGCGACGGCGCGATCAATGTGACCCACGGCGATCAGACCCGGATCGGTGACCAGCAGAACGCGGCGCGGCCCCTCGCCGCGCGCCAGCTCGCCCAGCCGTTCGAGCGCCCCGGCGCGCAGTACGACCCGCACACTGGACGCGGCGACCATCGCCGACAGGTCAGGCATTCCGTCTCACACGATCACTTGGCTTGTCCGGCCGGCGTCGCCTACAGGCCTCTGGTCAGCCGCCCTCAATGATCGCGATAAACGGGTTGATATCAAGGATGTCGATCTCGCCGTCGCCGTTCGTGTCCGCCAGGTTGCGGTCGCAGTCCGGATAGGCGGCGGCATAACCGGCCGGATCGCTGAGCGCCAGGATGAACGCGTTGATGTCGAGAATATCCACCACGCCGTCGCAGTTCAGGTCGCCCGGCGCGAAGGTCTGCGGCGGCGTCCATGTCGCCATCGAGCGCGGCGCGATGCCGCCGGTGAGGTAGATGCTCCCGCCGTTCATGGTAAACGAGCCGTTGGCGCCCAGGGCGAACGAATAGACGCCCGTCAGCCCATCCGTCGCGGTCGAGTTGTCGGTGACGAACACGCTACCGCCAAGCGAGCGCACGTCGCCCAACGTCCCCTGGAGGCCCACGTCAAACACGAACCCGGTTGGCGCCAGCACGCCCGTCCCCGCCGCCAGAGACAGCGACCGCATGGTCGCATCCGTGCCGTGACCGGCGATCACGAAATTTCCGCCGTCCGCCACATAGACGTTTGACGGCGACGCTCCGCCGGTTTGAAACGGCTGCCCGGCGATCGGCGTGAGCGAGCCGTCGCCGTTGATCTGCATCGCAACGACGTCCTGCCCGCTGCCGCTGATGCCGCCGGCCCCATACAGGTATCGGCCGTCGGGCGTCACGTTGATCTCCAGCGCGAACGGCGCGCCGGTCGGCTCGGATTCGATGAACGCCAGCGATCCGACGGGACCGATGGCATAGACGTGAATGACGCGCGCCGCCGAATCGCTGGCGTACAGATAGTCACGATTCGGGTCGACGGCCAGGTAGCCCACGCCGGTGCCGGGCGTCACGAAACCGACTGGCGTCAACGACGGCCCGGCGGGGTTCCACTCGTAGGCCGTGATGCGATCCGGACTGGCCTGCGTCAGGAGCACCGCCAGGTACGTGTCGTCCAGCCAGATCAGGTCGAGCGGCGCATCGAAACCGGCCGGCAGCGTCACGGCCAGCCGCTGCGTGACCGAGGCGTCGGCGGCGACTTCGTACACGAACAGCCCGTCGAGATCGCCCGCCGGATGCGCGGTCGCCAGCCAGCGCCCGTTCGGGCTCAGTGCGATCTCGTACGAATTGCAGCCGGCGCAGGGCACGGTCGTGTTCGGACGGGAACCGGTCACGACGCGGTTGACAAACGTCAGCGTGCCATCCGGGTTGACGGAAAACGCCGAAACGCTGCCTTCCAGGTTGCCATTGTTGCTGACCCAAAGCGACGGAACGGTTGACTGCGCGTACGCGAGCGTGGCGGCCAGTGCCAGCGCCCCACCGATCAGCGTACGGACAAGCGGAACAGGGTAGGTAATGAGCATGAGCAGACGCTCCTTTCTCCTCAGAGTTACGACCTTGCTCCCCCCGAGCACAATCTCGCGCAACAGCAAGCTCCAGTATAGCAAAAACGCGGCCGGGTTATCCGTCCGAACCCGCCGCGCCAAGCGGCGGGTCGACGTCCCGCCCCGACCGAACCCGCCGCGCCAAGCGGCGGGGTGACGTCCCGCTCCGTCCGAACCCGCCGCGCCAAGCGGCGGGTCGACGTCTCCGGCCCGACCGAACCCGCCGCGCCAAGCGGCGGGGTGACGTCCCGCTCCGTCCGAACCCGCCGCGCCAAGCGGCGGGGTGACGTCCCGCTCCGTCCGAACCCGCCGCGCCAAGCGGCGGGGTGACGTCCCGCTCCATCCGAACCCGCCGCGCCAAGCGGCGGGGTGACGTCCCGCTCCATCCGAACCCGCCGCGCCAAGCGGCGGGGTGACGTCTCCGGCCCATGAGGCGCGCTCGCCTACGATCGTCAACCCGCCGCTTGGCGCGGCGGGTTCGGAAACGCGACCCAATGCGACGGCGTCTGTAACTATCGCGCTGACGCCCGCAAACGCAAATCACGCACGAGGATTGGCAGAACCTGGCGCCCCGCGCCCCGCTCCCTGCACCCTGTGCCCGCGCCCCGGTTATGATGCGCGGACTTTCAGGAGGAACACCCATGGGACCATTAGCCGGAAAAGTCGCCCTCGTGACCGGCGCCAGCCGCGGCATCGGCCGGGCCATCGCCATCGCGCTGGCCGAGCGCGGCGCGGATGTCGCCGTCAATTACTCTTCACATGGCGGCCCGGCCGAGGACGTGTGCGAGGCCATTCACAAGCTCGGTCGAAAGGCGATCACCGTGAAGGCCAACATCGCCAACGATGCCGAAAACCACAGCATGGTCTCGACTGTGCAGGCGGAGCTCGGCCCAATCGGCGTGCTCGTCAACAATGCCGGAATCACGCGCGACAAGTCCTTCGCCAAGATGACCTATGAAATCTGGAAGGAAGTCCTCGACGTGGACCTCACCGGTCCGGCGATGGTGACGCATGAGTGCCTGCCGAGCATGGTCGAGGCCGGCTGGGGCCGGGTCGTATTCATCACGTCGGTGATCGGCCAGATGGGCAACTTCGGCCAGAGCAACTACGCCGTCGCCAAGGGCGGGCTGATCTCGCTGACGCGCACGCTGGCCCGCGAGACGGCCCGCAAGGGCGTTACCGTGAACGCCGTCGCCCCGGGTTTCATCGAGACGGACATGACCTCCGTCGTCGCGCCGGCAGCCCTCGAGGCGATCAAGAGCCAAACGCCGGTCGGCCGGCTGGGCAAGCCGGAGGAAGTGGCCCATGCGGTCTGCTTCCTGGCGAGTCCGATCGCGGCGTTCATCACCGGCGAGGTGATCAACGTGAACGGCGGACTGTACATGGGATAGCGCAGCCGGCGGCGGCACGCGGACTCGCGTCGCGCGCGGCCCTCCGTCCGAACCCGCCGCGCCAAGCGGCGGGTCGACGTCCCGCTCCGTCCGAACCCGCCGCGCCAAGCGGCGGGGTGACGTCCCGATCCATCCGAACCCGCCGCGCCAAGCGGCGGGGTGACGTCCCGCTCCGTCCGAACCCGCCGCGCCAAGCGGCGGGGTGACGTGCCGGTCCATCCGAACCCGCCGCGCCAAGCGGCGGGGTGACGTCCCGCTCCGTCCGAACCCGCCGCGCCAAGCGGCGGGGTGACGTCCCGCTCCGTCCGAACCCGCCGCGCCAAGCGGCGGGGTGACGGCCCGATCCATCCGAACCCGCCGCGCCAAGCGGCGGGGTGACGTGCCGCTCCATCCGAACCCGCCGCGCCAAGCGGCGGGGTGACGTCCCGATCCATCCGAACCCGCCGCGCCAAGCGGCGGGGTGACGTCCCGATCCATCCGAACCCGCCGCGCCAAGCGGCGGGGTGACGTCCCGCTCCATCCGAACCCGCCGCGCCAAGCGGCGGGGTGACGTCCCGCTCCATCCGAACCCGCCGCGCCAAGCGGCGGGGTGACGTCCCGCTCCATCCGAACCCGCCGCGCCAAGCGGCGGGGTGACGTCCCGCTCCATCCGAACCCGCCGCGCCAAGCGGCGGGGTGACGTCCCGCTCCATCCGAACCCGCCGCGCCAAGCGGCGGGGTGACGTCCCGCTCCATCCGAACCCGCCGCGCCAAGCGGCGGGGTGACGTCCCGCTCCATCCGAACCCGCCGCGCCAAGCGGCGGGGTGACGTCCCGGCCTCTGGGGCGCCGCTTGCGTTCGATCGTCAACCCGCCGCTTGGCGCGGCGGGTTCGGAAAAGCCGCCCGACCGGCGGCGGCCAGGAAAAATCTATTGGACGTGGCCGGCGATTTGGGTATGCTGTAAGTCACTTTGCCGGGTCTTCGGCTTAACGCGCTGGTCGAACCACCTGTTTCCCCAAGAGAGGCCACGATGTCCAAGTTGCGGTTGGCGTTCCTGCCTGCTGTTGTTGCGCTGTCCCTCCCCGTGTGCTACGTTCTGGCTCACCCCGACGACCCCAAGATCCGCGATCGTCAGCCGGCCTACGTCGGCGACGGCTGGACCAAGGGCGGCGGCGGTTCGCTCGGCATGCAGTTCCCGTCGCAAAACGTCGAGTTGCTCGCCTGGCTGCCCCTGGGCTGGTTCAACAGCGGCGCCAACTCAGCTAACTCCTGCTGGGGCTACGTATCTCCCGGCGGGCATGAGTACGCCATCATCGGTCTCTCCAGCGGCACCGGCTTTGTCCGCGTGACCGATCCGAACAACCCCGTGCTCGTCGCGCACATCGCCGGGCCAAACAGCCTGTGGCGCGACATGAAGGTCTACCAGAACTATTGCTACTCGATCAGCGAGGGCGGCAGCGGCATCCAGGTCATGAGCATGGCCAACATCGATAGCGGCGTGGTCACGCTGGTGAATACGGTCACCACCGGCGGAACCGCCGCCACGCACACCCTGGCGCTGAACGAGACCAGCGGCTTTCTGTATCGCGCCGGCGGCGGCAGCAATGGCATCCGCATCTACAGCCTCGCCAACCCCGCCAGCCCCACTTTCGTCACCCAGTGGACCGACCGCTACACGCACGAAGCCCAGGTCGTCACCTATACCAGCGGCCCTTTCGCCGGCCACGAAATCGCCTTCCTCTGCGGCGGCTTCAACGGCGGATACGACCAGACCGGCCTCACCATCCTCGATCTGACCGAGGCGATCGACGGCGACGCCGACCTCACGATCACCCAGATCGGACAGGCTTACTACCCCGACGGCGAATTCTCGCACCAGGCGTGGCTCACGCCCGATCGCCACTACATGTACCTGGACGATGAGCTGGATGAGGGCACGGCCGCGACTCCCAGCACGCGGACGATCATCATCGATGTCAGCGACCTCACGAACCCGACCTACGTCGGCGCCTTCACGACGCCCAACACCGCCATCGGCCACAACCTCTACACCCGTGACAACCTGATCTTTGAAGCCAATTACCGCAGCGGCCTGCGCGTGTTCGACGCTTCCAACCAACTGGCGCCGGTCGAAGTCGGTTTCTTCGACACCTGGCCGAGCGACGACTTGCCCAACTTCAACGGCCTGTGGAACAACTACCCCTACCTCCCCAGCGGCATCATCCTCGGCAGCGACATCGAAAAAGGCATGTTCATCTGGCGCTACGGTCCGCCGCGCCTGAACTACAACTACCCCGGCGGCCAGCCTTCGCTGCTCGATCCGCTGGGCGCGACCATCGCCGTCGAGATCACGGCCTCATCCGGCAACACGCTCGACCAGCTCTCGCCGACGCTCACGTACAACGCCGGCGGCGGCGATGTCACCGTGCCGCTGCAGCACATGGGCGGCGACCTCTTCAACGCAAACTTCCCGTCGCTCCCCTGTGCGGCGACCGTGACTTACTACATCTCCGCCTCCACCACCGGCGGCGACACCGTCACCAGCCCGCCCGGCGCGCCCAGCGGCGGGACATTCTCCGCCACCGTCGCCTCCAGCATCAACACCGGCTTCGCCGACAACATGGAGACCAACACCGGCTGGAGCACGCCCGCCCCCGGCGATACGGCGACCAGCGGCCTGTGGGTCCGCGTCGATCCCGTCGGAACGACCGCGCAGCCTGAAGATGACAATCCGGACGGCGTCGGCACGTTCTGCTGGGTGACCGGCCAGGGCGTCGTCGGCGGTGCGGCGGGTACGGCGGATGTGGACAACGGCATTACGACGCTGACGTCGCCCACGCTCGACGCGACGGCCGGCTCGCTGGCGTACGTGGTGTACTACCGCTGGTACTCGAACAACCTGGGCGGCGCGCCGAACGCCGACTCAATGCCGATCCAGATTTCCAACAACAACGGCGGAAGCTGGGTGCTGCTCGAAGACGTCACTGAAAACGCCAGCGCCTGGGTTCGCAAGGCTTGGCGCGTTTCCGACTTCGTAACGCCGACCAGCCAGATTAGCGTCCGCTTCATCGCTCGCGACCTGGCCACCGCCTCGCTCGTCGAAGCCGGCGTGGATGACGTTCAGATCATCTACTACAACTGCGACGCCGCGACGCTCGGCGACATGAACTGCGACGGGACGGTCGACATCCTCGACATCAACCCGTTCGTGCTGGCGCTCAGCGATCCGGCCGCGTACGCCGCGGCGTTCCCCGATTGCAATGTGAATCTGGGCGACATCAACGGCGACGGCGAGGTGAACGTGCTGGATATCAACCCGTTCGTCGCGCTGGTGTCGGGCGGTTGATCCACGCGTCGGAGCCGGGCTGAATCCTGCCGTTCCGACACGTAACCGGTGAACTCTTCGGGAGCGGCTGCGACGCAGGCCGCTCCCGCTTGTTTTGGCACGCTCGCGTGAGCCCAGAAGTCCGGGTAAGCCCGCCGGCTTGTCCGAACCTGCCGCGCCGAGCGGCGCGGTGACGTCGCTGTCCAGTGTGGCGCCGATCGGCCCTCTATCGTCACCCCGCCGCTCGGCGCGGCGGGTTCGGACAGGCAGGCCCGACGCGCCCTACAATACAGAATCAACGGCAGGCACGCGGAGGCCCACGTGAAGCGACCCTCAGCTTGTTTTATCGCTCGTACACTTGTTTTCTGCGTTCCGACAGTCGCGGGACTGCATTCGCCGCCGGCCGCCGCCCAGTGCCCGCCGCTGGAAGGCCCAAAATTGCTGGCCGACGACGGCAGTGTTGAGGACGCCTTCGGCCTGTCCGTCGCCATGCGGCGGGACTACGCGATCTGCGGGGCCTACTACGTCGCCGATGGAACGGGCGCGGCATATGTGTTCAAGCGAACCGCCGGCCAATGGGCGCAGCAAGCCAGGCTCACGATCGCCGGCGGAATGCCCAGCGACCTGGCGGCACGTGCGGTCGCGATTGACGATGACGTGGCCGTTCTCAACTCCGAGTTCGACGACGAAGGGGCGTTCGACGCGGGGGCGGCATACGTGTTCGAGCGCAGCGGCACGGTCTGGGCGCAGGTCGACAAGCTCATCGCGCTCGACGCAGCGGATGACGCAAACCTCGGACACGCGGTCGCCGTCTTCGGCGACACGATCGTCGTGGGCGCGCCCGGCGACAGCCCTTGCCCATCCGATCCATTCTGCGGCGCCGGTTCGGCGTACGTTTTTGTCCGCAGCCAGGCGGACTGGGTGCAGCAGGCCAAGCTGATTGCCAACGACGCGGCCGCCGACGCGGACTTCGGCTGGTCGGTGGCGGTGTTTGGCGACATGGCGGTGATCGGCGCGCCCGGCGACGACGGCGGACGAGGCGCCGCCTACGTCTTCACGCGCAGCGGGACGACATGGACGCAGGAAATCAAGCTGACCGACGTCGAAGGCAGTCTCAACGATGCGTTGGGCTGGTCCGTCGCTGTCAGCGGCGGCACGGTCGCCGCCGGTTCGCCGCAAGCAAACAGCGGCGCGGCGGCGAGCGGCGTGACGGTCGTGTTCGCCAAGCGCGACGGTGACTGGTCCACACAGGCGCGGCTGATGCCTGACGATCCGCTCGTGGACGGGCGTTTCGGTTGGTCGGTCGCGACCGATGGCGGGCTGACGCTGGTCGGCACGCCGGGCGACGACGCCGCGTGCGCCGGCGATCCCTTCTGCGATTCGGGTGCGGCCTACCTTTTCGCTCGGTCTTTGACGACGTGGTCGCCGCGCGGCAAGCTGCGGCCGGCGGACTCGGCCGGCGGCGATCAGTTCGGCGTGGCGGTGGCGCTGAGCGACGGCGCGGGACTGATCGGCTCGCCGCTGGATGACGATCTGGGGTCCGTTTCCGGCTCGGCATACATATTTCGGGCCGGGGCGCCGCGCGGCGACATGAACTGTGATTGCGCGGCCAACGTGCTGGATATCAACTCCTTCGTCCTGGCCCTGCTCGATCCGGCGGACTACGCGGCGCTGCACCCGTTCTGCCGAATCGAAGCCGGCGACATCAACGGTGACGGCCGCGCGGATGTGCTGGACATCAATGACTACGTGGCGCTGCTGCTGAGCGGGGGATAATCCCTACTCTTTCGGGTGGAACGGGCATCTTGCCCGTTCGTGAGACCGCGGGGACGGGCGAGACGCCCGTCCCACCCAGATGTTCACAGCCTCAGACGCCCGTCCGACCCAGAAGTGCACATGCTCTCCCCTCACCGGCTGCTCCACACCGCCGCGCCCCCGCGCCGCTCCGGGTCGTGGAAGTAGAGAAAACGGTGCAACCCTTCCTCGCCGTGGCACGCCGTGCAGGCGTTGGGCGTCGTGAACGCGCGCAGCATCAGCCGCGCGGCGCGCTGCACCGGGGCCGAGGCGGGGAGGTCGGCGGCATCTCGTCCGTGCGGCTGGTGACACGTGCGACAGGTGATCGTCCCATTCGGGCTGCGGCGGCCAGCCGCGTCAAACAGCGGTAAGCCCCCGCCAACTTCGAACATGGGCACATCGGGATGCGACCAGATCGGTGGCAAGCCGGGCGGATCGGCCCCGCTGCAATGACATTCGACGCACAACCGGTCCGCGGTGGGCGACGACGCGACATCCAAACTGGCAACGAGGCTGGCGTACGACGCGAGCTGCCTCGGCCAGAGCAACTCGGGCTGTGTGTTGTCGTGATTCCCATGAACATTGTGGCAGGGTTGGCAGGCGTCAGTCTCGAAGCCGTGTCGCGCCATCGTGGCCGGCGCGTGGCCGGTGTGGGCGATGTTGCGTTTCTCCGTATGACACGACGAGCACACTCGGGCCGGTGCGTCCGCCAGGAAGCTGCCGTTGGCCTCGTCATGCGGGGCATGGCAGGCCGTGCACGGAACCGCGGGGTGATTCACGTCGCCGAGCGTGCGCGACTCGCCGCAATCCCCCTGCTGGTGGCACGTCTGGCACTTCTGGGCCGTGCTCTGCCGCGGTTCGTGAATGCCGTGGCAACCGCTGCACGGGCCGCTGTCGGCGGCGGACTGGCCGGGACGAAGCGCGTGCTGCGGGCACGTGCTGCGGATGTCGTGCGAACTGCCGAAGATGGTCTGATTCTGCGAATGGCAATTCAGACAGAGTTCGCCGGTCGCCGTGGACGCCGCTAGAAGGCTGTCGCTGGATTTCGAGCGGTGCAGGGCGTGACATGAGACGCAGTCGATTCGGCCGTCCGAGGACAGGAGACTGCCGAGGTTGCTCAGAACGTCTCGCTGACCCACGGACAGGGCGGCGTTGAACGGATGCGACGCGCCCGTCGCGGCTTTCGTCGCCTGTGCCGCCGGCTCGGACGGGTCGCCATCGGCGAAGCGCGCGTCGGCGTGGCAGGATGTGCACAACCTGCGCGGGGCGTCGTTCAGGAAGCGGCCGAATTGCGGGTCGTGCGGGTTGTGGCACACCACGCACCGAAGCTGCGGGTGGTTCACATCCCCGAGCGCGCGCGCGTTGGCGCAGCGCCCGGCGCCGTGGCACGTCACGCACTGGCCGCTCGGATCGATCGTCGTCGGCGTAATCTCGCGCGCATAGCGGTGGAACAGGTGGCAGGTGCTGCACGGCCCGCCGCTGGAGGCGGTCATGCCGAGCCGATTTCGCTCCTCGGGCGACGACAGCCGCAGATCATGCGGACTTCCCAGAAGTGTTCGACGCTCCTCGTGGCAGCTCAGGCACATCTGCCCTTCCTTCAAGTCCTGCGCCAGCAGGTAGCGCTCGCCGCGCCCGTGATGCAGCTTGTGGCAGGTGAGGCAGATGAGCTGGCCGTCCGGACCGGTGCGTGTGCCCATGCTCTCGATGACGGCGGCCTGCCGCGGAGAGACTCGGGCCGTGAACGGATGTTCCGTGTGCGGTCCATCGCGAAACATGCCGGGGCGAATCTGGTCGTGGCACGACAGACAAAGCTGGTTGCCCTGCGTCCCCAGCACCAGAAGGTGGTCGTTGCGCGAGCCGTGCGCCATGTGGCACACCTGGCACGTCAGCTCGCGCGCGTTCGGCCCCAGCCGGGCGCCCGCGTCCACCAACGCCTGCGGAACCGCCCACGGCATGCCGCCGGTCGGATGCGTGCCAAAACGCGGCCCCTGGGTCTTGTCCACGTGGCAGCTCATGCAGAGCTCGCCCGCCGTGTTGCGCACCCGCAGGAAAACCGCGGTGCGGATGTCGCCCTGCGGCTCGCCGAACACGTGGGCCGAATGGCACGTGCGACAGGCGAGCTGGCCGCGAACAAGCGGGAGCTTGGAGGGGACCTTGATCGACTCGGGCGGCGTGACGCCGGTGCGGTGGCCATGCTCGAGCCAGACCTTTCGGCGCGAATCGACGATGGAGGCGTCGTGACACGAGAGGCAGACCTGCGCTCGCGCCACGAACGGCTCGTCCGGGTCGGCGGGCGGCCGCGGCATCAGGGCTGAGTCGCGGGCCTCAGAGAAGGGCGGGAGCCACTCCAGATGGCAGACCGTGCAATCCCGCGCCTGTCGTCCGGAGCCGCTGATGGCGCCCTTGGAGGCCACCGGCACGGGCGCCAGCTCCGGCGGCGTGATGCGCACCGCGCTGACGCGGTGGGCCGCGAGCTCGGTTACGTACAGCACGTCGCCGTCGGTGCTGAGCGCGATGCCGGTCGGCGATTCGAAACGGAGCGGCCCACCGGCTGCGCTGGATACCACGCCCAGGCATCCGCCGTTGGGCGTGAAGATCTGGATCACGCCAAGAACGCTGTCGGCGACCCAGAGGTTGCCCTTCGGATCAACCGCGACGCCTTTCGGGCGATAGAGCTGTCCCGGCTCGACGCCGTAGCCGCCGAGTATCCCGGCCGCCTGTCCGGCAGGGCTGAACAGTTGCACGCGGGCGTTCAGCACGTCGCTGGTGAAGACGTCGCCGGTGCGGTTAACCGCCAGCATGAAGGGATGCTGCAACTGGCCGGCGGTGGCGCCCATCTCGCCGACCGAGGTCCACGTGCCGTCCGTGAGATTGTGCCGCAACAGCCGGCTTGCTTCGTTGTCGGCGATCCAGATCGCGTTGCCGCCGGGCGCGACGGCGACATCGGTCGGATCGCCCGCGGGGCCGCCCTCGGCCTGAGGCACGCGCAGCTCGCGCAGCAGGCCGCCGTCCTTGCCGCGCAGGACGACGCGCCGATTGCCGGTGTCGGCAATCCACAGGTCGCCGGCGCCGGCGGACCGCACTCCGACCGGGCTGTGCAGGGGCGTGCCGCCGACCTCGCGAATGTCCGCTGTGAGCGCGGCGTCCGCGCTGAAAATCAGCACGCGGTCGTTGACGCCGTCGGCCACGTAGACCGTGCCGTCGTTCGCCACCGAGACGCCGGTCGGAAAACGCATGGGCGGGTCTGTCGCGGCACTGAACGTGCGTTCGACGACGCCGATGTACGCGCCGACGGGCTGGGCCACGGACGGGGCCAGCCCAGCCGCAAGCAGTGCGGCGGCAAGGCCGAAAATGCGGCGGTCGAGCATAAGACCTCTTCGCTGACGGCGGATATCATACCGCCGGGACGCCGATGCGCGCGTCGTCGGCAGCATCGCGCTAGTGTAGGCAGTCAGGCTGTTGGCATCTTGATTGGGTGGGACGGGCGTCTCGCCCGTCCCGCGCGACGGGCGAGACGCCCGTCCCACCCATCATGCACCGTTTTCTACTGCGCACGGCGTTCTGAACGAGTCGATGAAAGGATAATGCGTTGAGCGCACATCACGCGACCTCCCCCAATTCCGCGCCTCCGAACACTGACCCGCCCGCGGCGCCGCGGAAACGCCGCCGCTACCTGTTTGCCATCGGCGGCATCTTCATGGCACTGGTCATCTTCGGCGCCGCCGGCCTGGCGGGCAGCGAGTACTACACTTCCCGCCCCAACTTCTGCGGCACCTGCCACATCATGGGGCCGTACTACGAATCCTGGAGCCACGACGTGCACGGTGAAAAGCACGGCGTGCTGTGCGTGGACTGCCACTATGCCCCCGGCGAACGCCTCACCATCAAGGCCAAGTTCAAAGGCCTGTCCCAGGTGGCCAGCTACTTCAGCGGCCGCTACGGCGCCGGCCGCCCGCGGGCGCACGTCAGCGACGACTCCTGCATGCGCTCCGGCTGTCACGGCGACAACGTGTTCCTGACCAAGATGCTGCCGATCGGCGAACCGCGGAAGGAGAAACGCCTGGTCGACAACCAGGAAATCGAAATCGAGCGGCGCCCGACGGTGATGTTCTACCACACCAAGCACCTCGACGCCGACGAGAAGCTGAAGGAGGCCAAGTCCCAGCGCGAGACGATCGCCGCCCGTCTGCGCAGCGCGATCGGCGACGCCGCGTTCGAAAAAGTCCAATCCGTCAGCCGCTCGGTCGCCCGGCCGGACGAGCGCGACGCCGCCGTCACCCTGACGCTGGACTCGCTGAAGCTTTCGGAACCGGCGCGGACCGACGCGCTGGCGCTGATCGACGCGGAGCATCGCCACCTGCGCCTGTCGCAGTTGTCCGGGCTGACGTGCGCCTCGTGCCACAATTACGACGCCAGCGGAAAAAACCACATCGCCGTGAACCGCACCGCGTGCTACACCTGCCACTTCAACAACGAGACCTTCAACCACGGTACGGGAAAGTGCCTGACGTGCCACGAGGCGCCGTCGCGACAGATCGTGATTCACGGCAGCGCGACCTCGGCCCCCGGCTCCGGCCCCACGCTGATGGATCACAACGACGTCGTGAAGCGGAACGTCAACTGCGAGAGCTGCCATTTCGACGTGGTCCGCGGCGACGCGTCCGTGAATCCGCACGAATGCTCGAAGTGCCACGATCAGAGCCGCTTCCTTGAGGGCTTCGCGCAGCGCGACACGGACAAGGTGCGCCAGTACCACGAAGTTCACGTGGCCGGACAGCGCGCCCGCTGTGAGGACTGCCACAAGCCAATCTCACACGGGTTGCTCGAGCCGGCCCATATCGGCGACCCGGATTTTCTGTCGCCGGTGCTGAACGACTGCCAGCACTGCCATCCGGGGCACCACTCGCAACAGGTGCACCTGCTGACGGGAACTGGCGGGGCCGGCCTGGATCAGAAGGTGCCCAACGCGATGCTCGGATCTCGGCTGAATTGCCGCGCGTGCCACACCCAGACCGGCGCCGATCCGAAGGGCGACGCCGTCATTCACGCCACGCAGCAGTCCTGCGTGCACTGCCACAGCGACGACTACAGCAAGATGTACGACGACTGGAAGAGCGAAATCGCGATTGCGCTGGAGGAGGGGGAGAAGCTGCTGCAGCGCGTGGACCGGCAGGTGGCGGCGATGGTCGAGTCCGGCGCGGCCATCGACGCCGACATCCGCACCCGCGTGCAGACGGCCCGGCACAACCTGCACCTGGTGCAGACCGGCGGCGGAATGCACAACAAGCATTTCTCGCTGCAATTGCTGGATACGGCGCGACGCGAGCTGGAGTTCGTCGCCGGAAAGCTGCGCGTGGAGTAGCCGTCGGCGTTTCGATCCGAGTTCTGATCCGAGCCGCGCGCGTCAGCAAGCGGTTCTTAAGACTCCGCTCCCTCACGGTCGCAGCTCGGACAGCGGTCGCGGCTCGGACCTACCACGGATTCTTCACGTGGCACGCCCGGCCGTTCTTCAGAACGTAATCCTGGTGATACTCTTCGGCCGCATAGAACGTCCGGGCCGGCTCGACCTGCGTCACAATCTTGCGACCCTTGAAGCGGCCCGCCTGAAGCTCCGCGATATACGCCTCGGCCTGCTTCTGCTGCTGCTCATTCACGCACCAGACGCCTGAGCGGTATTGATCGCCGATGTCCGGCCCCTGTCCATCGACCTGCGTCGGGTCGTGCATGACGAAAAACGCTTCGAGCAGGCGGCGATACGTGATCTTGCCCGGGTCGTACACGACCTTCACCGTCTCGGCGTGGCCGGTCTGCTTGTAACACACGTCCTTGTAGGTCGGGTTTTCGCTTTGGCCCTGCATGAAGCCGCTGACCGCGTCCACCACGCCGGGGCCCTTCTGAAAATAATGCTCCAGCCCCCAGAAACACCCGCCGGCAAAATAGGCGGTCTCCAGAGCCGGGTGCGAGGCGGCGGCTTCCGGCCGCGGCGCAGGGCGGCTCTCGGGCGGCATTTCCTGTCCCTTTTCAAAGAACTTCAGCGAGGCCGAGTTCAGGCAGTGCCGCTCGCCGGTCGGCTTCGGACCGTCGTCGAAAACGTGCCCCAGGTGCGCGCCGCAGCGGGCGCAGTTGATCTCCGTCCGCAGCATGCCGTGGCTGCGGTCGCTGGCGCGCGCCACGTGCTCGGGATCGAATTCGCGATAGAAACTCGGCCAGCCGGTGCCGGAGTTGAACTTGTGCTCGCTCGCAAACAGCGGCAGCCCGCAGACGACGCAGGCGTAGACGCCTTCTTTCTTGTTGTCGAGCAGCGTGCCGCAGAAAGGCCGCTCCGTGCCGGCGCTTTGCGTCACGCGACGCGCCTCCGGATCGAGCTTTTCGGCAAGCTCGGCGACTTTCTCGCGCGACAGCGGGCTGATGTCGTAGCCGGATTTCGAGCGCATGGCACTCATACGAACCTCGCTGGCTGATGTCATCGAGTTTTGTGCCGTCCGTACGGAAGGCTCGCCAGGCGCGGCGGCATCCGCCGGCCGGCAGCCGCCAAACGCCGGCAGGAGCAATAATAGTCCCGCAATGCCGTTTCTGCTTTGCATATCAGTCCAAAGTCCTCCAGGCCTGTCGGTATTCCCGCCGGCCGACGCGGTCGTCGCACGCCGCGACGCTCTGAGTATGATGCACGACGGAGCGGGCCGTTTCACGGCTTTTCCGGGAGCCTTCCGTCGAACGGGCATCTCGCCGGCGTTTTGCCCGTTCTTGACGCGCAGGGCCGCGCGAGCCGCGCGCGATGCCCGTCCCACCAAGATTCACAGCCTGCGAGGTCGAATTGACAGCGAAGCAGAAAAAATCGGCGAGGCGCGGGCTGTTGGAGTCGGATGCCCGGGTTATCTACTCCACCGATCGCCCCGGCCGCACGGCCCCGACGCCCGGCCGCGGCGCGCACGTCCTGCCGGCCCGCGGACGCGGTCCGATCGTCACACGCCGCGGCGACGACCGCCGGGTGAAGCCGCGGCTGACGATCGACCGGATTCTCGCCTGGGCCGATGCGCACCACGCCCGCACCGGGGAGTGGCCGGGAGCCAAATCCGGGCGCGTCCACGATGCGCCTGAAGAATCGTGGGCGGCGATTCAGCAGGCGCTGCGTCAGGGATCGCGCGGACTCCCCAGGAACCTGACCATCGTCCGCGTGCTGTATAAGCACCGCGGTATTCGCAATGCCAACCGCCCGCCGCCGCTCACGATCGACCAGATCCTCGCCTGGGCCGACGCCTTTCGCGCCCGGCATGGCGCGTGGCCCCAGGATCACAGCGGCCCGATCCACGGCGCAGCGGGCGAAACGTGGTTGGCCTGTTCCGATGCCCTGCGCACCGGACTTCGCGGTCTGCCGGTCGGCTCGTCCCTGGCGAATCTGCTCGCACAGCAGCGCGGCGTGCGCAACCGCCGCCGTCCGCCGCCGCTGACCATCAAGCAGCTTCTCGCCTGGGCCGACGCGCATCACAAACAGACCGGCTGCTGGCCCAATACGAAATCCGGCGAAATCCCGGGCAGCGGCGGTGAGACCTGGCACCTCGTCCAGAGCGCGCTTGTCAGCGGCACGCGCCGACTTCCGCGGCGCACCACGCTGGCGCGCCTGCTCAACCAGCACCGCGGCGTGCGCATGATCAAGGCGCCGCCGCCGCTGAAATTGCGGCAGGTGCTCCGCTGGATCGACCTGCACAAGCGCCGCACGGGCCGCTGGCCGACGGCCCACGCCGGCCCGGTGCACGGGGTCGCCGGCGAGTCGTGGGCGGCGGTGGATGACGCCGTTCACCGTGGCACGCGCGGCCTGACGGGCGGGCGCTCGCTGGCGGGGATTCTCGAGCGCTATCGCGGCGTTCCGAATCGCAACCGTCCGCCGCCGCTGGCCGTCGAGCTGATTCTGCAATGGGCGGATGCCTATCACCGGCGAGTCGGTCGCTGGCCGGGCCAGACCGCCGGCGCCATCGACGGCCAACGCGGCATCACGTGGAGTTTGGTGGACAGCGTGCTGCGGCGCGGCGCTCGCGGACTGCCGGCCGGCTTGTCGCTCCCGGCACTGCTCGTGCAGCGCCGCGGCATGCGGAACCCACGCGAGCTGCCGCTCTCGATCTCGCGAATCCTGCAATGGGCCGACGAGCACCATCGGCTGACGGGAGACTGGCCGCGGCAGCAAGCCGGCCAGGTGCGCGGCGCCCCCGGGGAGCGCTGGGCGAATATCGACGCTGCACTTCGGGTCGGGCTGCGCGGCCTGCCGGGAGACTCGTCGCTGGCCCAGTTGCTCGAAGCACGCCGCAACGTGCGCAACAAAAACGTTCGGCCGCCGCTCAGCGTTCAGCAGATTGTCACCTGGGCGCTGCGGCACAGGCGACGGACCGGTGAGCGGCCGAATGTCAATTCCGGCGACGTTACGGGCGTGAAGCATGAGCGCTGGGACTGGATTGACGGCGCGCTCTCGAAGGGGCGACGCGGGTTGCCCGGTGGGTCGTCGCTGAAGCGCCTGCTGGATCGGGCATGGGGAGCATCCGCGTCCCCCCGCCGTGCACCAGGCGAACGCCGACTCCCTCCGAAAGCAAACTCCCGCGGACGGCCGCGCTCGCGGTAGCGCTACCAGCGCCAGCGCTGGTCCCAGCGGGCCAACCGACCAGGCAACCTGCCGCGCGGCTGGCGTCGCATCGCCAGGAGTCCGGCGACGACCAGCGGCGCAGCCGTCAACATACCCGCGCCGCACGCGCCCGCGCCGCAGGCGTCAGGAGGCAGGTCGTCGCCCACACCGTCGTCGCTTCCTTGCGACGAGTCGTCGTCGCTGGACGAATTGTCATTTGTCCCCGCGTTGTCGTTTCCATTGGCGTTATTGTCATTCCCGTTCGTGTTTCCGCCGGAATTGTCGTTTCCGTTGGAATTGCCGTTCGTATTTCCGCCGTTGTCGTTGCCATTGCCGACGTTGTCGTTTCCATTCGTGTTGCCGTTGCCGGCGTTGTCATTCCCGTTCGTGTTCCCGTTGCCGGAATTATCGTTTCCGTTTGTGTTGTCGTTTCCATTTCCGGAGTTGTCGTTGCCGTTGGCGTTGTTGTCGTTTCCATTATTGTCGTTGCCGTTGTTGTCATTGCCGTTGTCGCCGGGGGTCGAGTCGCAGACGTTCCCGACGCCGTCCGCGTCCGTGTCCGCCTGGTCGGCGTTCGCGGTGCTCGGGCAGTTGTCGAGGCAATCGACGACGCCGTCCAAGTCTGTGTCCGCGCCATCTCCCGGCTCCGTCGCAACCGCGAGATCAAGGCGGAATACGCCCTGATCCGTGCCCGCCACAAGCACGCGCGACGCGCTCAGCGCCAGCGCGTTCACGCCCGCCGAACCGCGCGGCAAGCCGCCATTCAGGACTCGCCACGTCGCGCCGCCGTCGATCGATTCGAATAGTCCGTCGGCTGTCCCGGCGAAAACGACATCCGCGTCGACCGGATCGACCAGCAGTGCGCTCACCTGCGCCGCGGCGGTCAATCCGTCGGCGATCTGCGTCCAGTCCTGTCCGCCATTCGTGGATTTGTAAACGCCGTTGTCGCGCGTGCCGGCGTAGAGCGTGTCCGAGTCGCCGGGATCCACCGCAAGCGAATAAGCGAAGTTAACCGGCGGCAGGCCGATGTCCTGCCAGGCGCCGCCGACCGGAAGCACGGCGACGTTAGGCGTGCCGGTCCCGCCGGCATACACACGGCCGTCGGGCGCGAAGGCGATCGCGTAGGCATGAATCTCGCCGCCGGCGAAATCCAGCACGTGCGACCAGTCAACGCCGCCATTGGTCGATCGAATCACGTAGGAATCACCCGCGATCATGCCCGCCAGGTCGCAGTCGCCCGCGAGAATCTCGTCCGCGTTCGACGGGTTGATGGCCAGCGACTTGTTCTGCTCGCCGATGTCGGCCCCGTCCGCAACCAACGTCCAGCTTGTTCCGCCGTTCGTGCTGCGCCAGACGTCCCCGTCGCGCGTCACGGCGAAGACGCGCCCGCTGCGCGTCGCCAGCGCACGGACATCCTTGCCGGCAATCTCGCTGGTCAGCAGCGTCCAAGTCGCGCCGGCGTCCAGTGACTTGTAGACGTTTCCGCCGCCGTCCGCGGTGGCGGCGTAGACGACCGTGTCGCTGACGGCCAGCGCGCGAATAACCGCGGCCGGCACGTCATCGGCGGCGGCCCATGAGCCGCGCGGAATCGTCGAGACCTCGACGGACGCGTCGCCCTCCTCGCCCAGGTCCCGGGTTGTCACGACAAAGTGGTAGCGCTGGTTGTTCTTCAGGCACGTGATGCTCGCGGGACCGGTGAGATTCGTGTCCTGCCGGCCGCCGTCGAGCGTCGCGAAATTGGCCGGCGTCACGCCCGCCTCTTCCGCCAGGGTGACGGTGTACGAATCCGCGCCGAAGATTCGATCCCACTCGAGCGCCGCCTGGCCGTCGCCGCGCGTCGCCTGCACGACCATCGGCGGCAGCGGCTCGGCGGCCGGCGTGCTCAGCGTGCGGCGAAAGATCTCGAAATCGACCTCGCCCGCGGGCACGACGCGGTGCGCCACGAATCCGTCCGCCAGCCAGCCGTCGCTGCAGAGCTGCGTGAACGTGCCGCGATCGAAATGAACCGCCCCACCGCCTGCGACCGGCCAGAGCGCCTGGCCGCGCTGAAGCTGAAACGGAAACTCCGTGTTGACGGCCGGATTCACCGGAACGGTCTGCGCATTCGAGAGCGGCAGCCCGCCGTAGAGCAGAATTTCGCGATTGGCGCCGGTTCCCGCGTCGGCCTCCATCCACGCGACGTGCCAGCCGTCGGTGAGAACGGAGACGATCGAGCGTGTTGCGTCCGTTCGGTGCGTGAACGGCGTCGGGCCCGGATTGGCGAGCGTCGTGTTGTAAATGAAAAGCTGGTCGATGCCGCCGACCGATTTCGAATAGAGCGCCCGCCCACGGCCGATCGTCGGCTGATGGAACGATTCGTCGATCGTCTGGACGCTGCTTCCGTCGTAGTACTGAATTGAGAATGTTCCGGCCGGCGCCTCGAACGCCCAGACCGCATGGCCGCCGCTGGTGCGCACGCGCCCGATCACCCCGGGGACCGACGCGCTGCCCGTCAGGTTTGTCGCTTCGCCGGTCGAAGGGTCAACGCGGAAGAGGTGTTTGACCGCGTTGCCGGCGTCGAACGCCTGCAGCACGAAGAAAATGAAGCCGTCCGCGATCGCGACACCCTCCGGGTTCAGCGGATCGCCGGGACTGATCGGGTTTTCGGCGGTCACGAGCACAGGCGCGCCGCTGCCGCGCCATATCCAGGCAAAGTCGCTGCCGCGTCGCCAGCCCGCCAGGACTTCGCCGTCCGCGCTGCCCGTGCCCAGCGCGAAGACGACGTCGTCCACCGCGGCAAGAGAGAGGTCGCCGGCGTCGAAGAGCTGCACCGTTTCCGGGTTCGGCGTCGATCCGTCGGAGAAGAAGATGTCGTTGTTGTCGTCGAACCAGAGGATTTTCCCGTCGACGCAGACGTTGCTGCGCGTTCCCCAATTCTGATCGATCGAGTCTGTCGTCACCCGGATGCCGCACGATTGGCCGAAGGCGACCGACGCGCTCGCGAGCGCGCCGAGCAACACGAAATAGTGGGATTGCACGAGAAACTCCATGAGCGCGAAGTGCCACGCGCGCCAGGCCCGGTGGCGCGAGCGAAGTCACACAGCGAGCCGGCGGCGCCGCTCGATGGTGGAGGAGACGACGCGTGCGAGGCACCGCATCAAGGCACAATGCCTGAACGGCACTGGTCACGTTGACGGTGGGCGCCATGCCGACGAGTTCTGCGTCGGCACGCCCACGCAGAAGCTGTGGGCGTGGCACCCAATCCTGACCAGCACCATCTAGACTACGTGCGACGGCGGGTCGGCGTCAATGAAAACTCCGGCGGAGGTCCGACCGCGTGTGGCCATTGATTTTGGCAGAGGCCCGAGCGATGCCACGGGCGACCACGCCGAAACCGCGAACGTTGAAAATCTAGGGGATTTAGAAGCGGTTGGCATCGCTTGTAAACCCTTTGAAAATAGGGGGATGGGCGCGGCTGGATTCGAACCAGCGTAGGCTTTCGCCAACGGGTTTACAGCCCGTTACCATTGGCCACTCGGACACACGCCCGTCGAGCCCGACCCCGAAGGGTCGCGGCCCGGTGGACCGAGCATTATAGGGAGCCGGAAGACAGGTTCAAGCCGGCCAATGTGCGGCGTACGCGTCGGTGTGACTATGGACTTTGGCAGGTTCGGCCGGAACTTCTGTCCGAACCCGCCGCGCCAAGCGGCGGGGTGACGTCCGGGCGCGTTCTCGATCGGAGTCTGAATGACGATTGCCCTTTACGTGATTGGCCTGATCGCCGCCATCGCCATTTATCTGGCGGTGGTCTTCACACAGGTGCCGGGCGCCTTTGAGGAGCGCTTCGGAAAACTGTTCGGCGTCACCCCCCTGCCGCCGGATTGTGGTGAGTGGAAAGCCGACGAAGCATCGTCGGTGGGCATGGCAGCGCGGGCTGAGGGACTCCGGCGTGAAGTCCGCTTCTGGGTGGACGAGCCCGGCGGCGCGCTGGGGCGGCGGCGCGTGTTGCGGCAGGTGCGTTACGTGGACGCCGGCGGGCAGGTTGTCCGCACTGAACCGGACCAGCGTGCGACCCGCAGCGAGCTCAGGCAAGCCAGCCGCTAGTCGAATCCGGACATTCGTCAGAGCGACCAGGAACGGCGGGGTTGTACGGGGCAGGGTCCAGTGCATCGGGGACGCCGTCGTTGTCGTCGTCCTGATCGCACACATCAGGCAGGCCGTCGGCGTCGAAGTCGCGGCGGCATGCCTGCGCCAGTGAAGCGCAGCCACACGGCGCCGGCGGCCCCAGCAAAAAATGTGACGAGATGCGGATAACCAAGTCGGGGCTCCCGGGCGCCTCTATGAGGTTCTAGCTCGCGGACGAACCGGATTTCCACCAAGTGCGGCAGTGAAGGTGGGAGTTATCGGAGTGCCGCAAGACGGAGTCAGAACGCGAAGCGCCAGCGAGCGCGTACCACAGCGGGCGCTCGCTGGCGCGTCGCATTCCGACTCCTGTCAGAACCCCGCATGGAAGTGCGGGGCCTAGCCCGCCCCTTCCGTGGCGGGTTCTGCTAGGCCTCCAGGCTACGACACGTGGGAATTGTGGGCAGACCGGGGCCTAGAATCACTGGCCGTGGGTTGGCTACTTCGAACGCCCTGATCATCGTGGGTGGGACGGGCGTCTCGCCCGTCCCGGAGCTGATCTCCGATGTCGCGAACCATCGGTGTACCGAGGTAGCGTTGCACAACCAGGAGGCGTTCATCGTGCGAGTCCTCGTTTCCTGCGCCGCGCTGTTCGGCGCCGTGGCGGCTGACCTCGCCGTCGGCGACACCGCTGTTTCAATCGTTCCGGTCGCCGACGCGTTTGTGCGCGAGCAGGATCCGACGTCCAACTTCGGCGGCGGCGGCGGGTTATCCGTCGGCGGGCCGAACTCCGTGAACGGGGGAGGGAGCTTTCGCGGGCGGTTTGATACCGTGATGCGCTACGACGCGGCCCCGTTGGTAGCCGAATTCGACAGCGTTTTCGGCGTCGGCCAGTGGACGATCAGCTCGGTTACGCTCAGCCTCAGCGAATTCGGCGCGCCGACCAGCTTGCTGTTTCCGCGCGGCCTGGGCACGTACGCGGTGAGCTGGCTGTCGGCCGACGCGTGGTCCGAGGGCAGCGGCACACCGGCGGCGCCGGAGCCTGGCTCAGGCGACGTCGTGACGTGGAACCTGCTGCAAGCGCTGGTCGCGTCGGGCAGTGAAAGCCTGCTAGGCGGCGGGGCCAATACGCAAACCAATATGACCTACACGATTCCGCTCGCGACGGACGCGGCGTTTCTCGCCGACATCGCCGCCGGCGACGCCGTCACGCTGCACCTCTCCCCCACCAGCGACGCGATCGGCTTCACCTTCCGCGCTCGCGACCACTCCGCCACGGAACTGCGGCCGATTCTCACGCTCACCGCCGTGCCGGAGCCGGCGTCGGCGGCGCTGCTGCTGTCGGCGCTGGCGCTGCGCTCGGCGGCGCGGCGGCGCTAGTCCTTCCCACGTCGAGCGAATAGAGCGGCAGATAGCGGTAATAAACCTCCAGCATCAGCGTGCACAGCGCTGTCTGGTAAATCCGCCCGCCGACCGGCGCCCACTCGCCGCGCGGCGGCCAGCTACCGGCCGCATGGCCGTCGGCTTCCTGGTGCGCCAGCAGCTCGCCGGTCAGCCGCTCGTTCCACCGCTCCCACGTTTCGCCCTGGCGGTGAAACAGCGCCAGCGTGGCGTAATACCAATAGTACGTGTTCGTCTCGCCGCGCCAGTTGGGCAACTCTCGGACGATCGCCGCCGCGGCGCCTTCCATCTTCGGATCATCATGCGCGACGCCCAGCAGCTCATTCACGAACATCGCTTCGGCCGTCATCGACGCCGTCGCGCGACGATTCGGCCGATAGGCGTACAGCCCCGGCCGGCCGGGCGTCACCACGTTCTCCAACCAGCGGCGGGCCGAATCGAATGCTTCCGCCGGCACGTCAACGCTGCACAGCTTCGCGCTTTTCAGCGCCATGACCTGCCAGCCGAGCACCGACGTGTCTCCCGCCTGGCCCGGTTCGTAACGCCATCCTCCCGTGCGGTCATTGCGGGCGGCGGCGATGAAAGACACGGCTTTCTTCAGCGGATCGGAAAGCTGCGAATCGCCGCTCATGCCGAAGGCTTCGGACAGCGCGATGGTTGCGATTCCCTGCGTGTACATGGTCTCGTCGCCGCGCAGGTCGCCGCGCTCGTCCTGCCGCTTGAGCAGCCAGCGCAGCCCGCGCTGCACATTCTCGCGATACGGCCCGTCCTTGACGTGCGTATGGCCGGCGCCCAGGAAGCACAGCAGCGACAGGCCGGTGAGTGCGACGTCCACTTCGTATTCCGTGTCGCCGCCGCAGGAGCAGGCGTCGTCGAAGCCCGCCCCGTCCCAGTGCCCGTCGCGATGCTCGTGCTGCGCGAGCCAGTTCAGCGCGGCGGCGACGGCCTTCTCCGTTCGTTCGTTGCCGCCGCGCTGCGCGAGCATGGGCGAGCGCTGCTCCGGGTCGCGCTGCGCGTAGGGCTGGCCTTCGGGCGTCGTCTCAACCGGCAGGCGCAGACCGATCGCCGGCGGCTGGATGACCGGCGTCGTGCCGGATGGATCCGTCGTAGGCGACATGTTTCGCGAGCCGCTCGGCGCAACGACATCGACCAAGCTCTTCTCGCCGGATTTTGACGAGCCGACCGTGGGCGTCAGATCGATTCGCCGCGGAGCGCCGCCGGAGACGGGCAGCAGCGGGCCGGACGCCCGGCTCGGGCCGGGAGCAGCGGCCACGGGCGAGATGCCGCCCGACGATTTCTCCGTCACCGCGACGCCGGAGCCGAACGCGGCGCGGTCGGCCGGAAGCGCGAATCCCGCCGCCAGCTCGACCGCGGGGATGTTTGTCGCGTTCACGCTCGCTGCCGCGGAACCAGGCTGCATCGGACCGGTCGCCAGGCTTGGCGCTGCGTGGCCATTCGTGCCCAGCGAGGGAGGCGCGACGACGATCGCGCTCAGCGCGTTTTGTCCAACCGCGCCCGTGGCGACGGGGATTGGGTTGGTCTGAGATCCAAGCGGCGCAACCGGACCAGGCAGCGAAGCGGCGCTCTCGGGCGCCGAAGCCGCGGGCGCGACGTCCTTCGGAAGGTCTAGCGCCACGGCCGGTGCATCAGGGACAGGTGTCGCGCCGGCCGGCGCGACGCCCACCGCGGGCGCCTCATCGCGGGCCGCCAGGCTTTCGGTCGAGCGCGCCGCGGTGGTAGACCGCGGCTGAATGTCGGCCAGCTTCACCGCCGGCTGCGATGCAGGCCACTCCACGTTTGGTTTCTCTGCGCGAAGCGCCATCGGCGGCGGCGCCGCGGGGATTGCTTCGCCCGCCGCGACCGGCTGCGCGTCGGCCGGCGTCTGAAGCGCGTCGATTTGCATTTCCGGTGCGGTCGGCGTCGGCGCCGCCGTCGCGGCGACGTCGGACGCCGTCAGCGAACGATCTGCCGGCTGAATGACCGGCGGTGCGATCGCCGCCAGCAGCGGTTTCTCAGCCGTCGGCGCCGGCGGCGGCAACGGCTCCAGCCGGGCTTCGACCGCCGCCAGCGTGCTCGCCTGCGTGAAATCGCCGCGAACCTGGGCATAGAGCGTGTCGCCCGCGCCGGCGGAGGCCAGCGTGATCTTGGTCTTCCCACCGCCGCCGACGGCCTTGACGATGTCCGCGGTGACGTTCCAGAAGCTCATCGCCAGCATCAGCAGCGAATGCAGCAGCAGCGAAAAGAGCAGGCAGCGGGCCAGCAGGCTCAGGCGCCGGTCACGCTGCGAGCGCAGAAACAAGAGCAGCAGCGTGACGAGCAGCAGCGCCAGAAGCAGCCAGAAAAGATTGGCCTGCAGCGCCGCCCAATCGATGTTCCGTTGGGCGAGCTCCGTCTCCGCAAAGACCTCGCGGGCCGTCGTTTGATAGACGTTGTACGCGCCGGGACGCGACCCGTCCGCCGGGCGATCGGAGCTGAAGAGCAGCGCAAAGCCCAGGTGCGCCAGGGCCGGGTCCAGCTCGTTGCTGGCCGAGTTCACCTCGGTTCCGAGGTTCGCCGGCGGCTGCCAGTCGTCGCGAACGTGGCGCGAGCGATACAAATCAAACCCGCCGCTGCCGCCGGAACGATCGGAGCAGAAGTAGAGGAAATCGCCGGCCGGGCTGAAGCACGCCGCGCCTTCGTTGGCGGCGGTGTTGAGCGCCGAAAGCCGCGCCGCGTCGGTCGGCCCCGAGTCCGTCAGCGACGACGCATACAGGTCATACGTCCGGTGCAGAAGATCCTCGCGCACCGTCGCGACCCACGCCTCCGGATTCGGCCTGACCGCGGCATCGCCCGTCGGCCGATTCGAGGCGAACAGCAGCGTCGCGCCGTCCGGCGAAATCGCCGGACCGTAGTCATTGAACTCCGAGTTCACGCGCGGCCCGAGGTTGGTCGGCGTCTCCCAACCGTCGTCGCCGCGCCGTGCAACCCACAGGTCGTAGCCGCCCAGGCCGCCCGGCCGGTCGCTGTAGAAATAGAGCGCCCGGCCGTCGGGCGACGGCTCCGGACCCAGGTCGTCGTAGTCGCCGTTGATCCGCTCCAGCGGTTGCGGCTCGGCCCAGCCCGTCGGAGTGCGCGTCGCGACCAAGACGTCTGCGTCGCCGCCGGCCTTGCCGCGCACGAAAAACAGCGTCAGGCCGTCCCAACTGACGCGCGGCTCGTAGTCCTCGCCCGCGGCGCTGGCCAGGGCGGGCAATCGCTGCGCCGGGCGCCAGAGAATGTCGCGCGGGGCGACGGCGTGTTGCGGCGCGCGGATCGTATCGGCGTCGCTGAAAAAGACGCGCCGCTCCGGCTGCAGCCGCCAGATCAGCAGCGCCGCGCCGCCGCCAAAGAGAAGCGTCCCCGCCACGGCGATCAGCCACGGCCATCGCCGACGACTTCTGATCGGTGTATTGATATCACCTGGCGGCACAACTGCACCTGAACCAATCAACCGCTGTGGCTCACATCCTGTCAGAACGCGAAGCGCAAGCGAGCGTCGCCGGCAGGTGCGCTCCGCCTGTCAGAGCGCGAAGCGCCAGCGCGCGCGTCCGGCGGTCGCGCTCGCGTCCACGCTAAGACTCCGCTTGCCGTCGCGCGCGCGCGTCGCGGATAGATGGCCATTCCAAGAGCCGCGAGTCACGACTACTCCGCCGGAACCGTGTCGAGAAACGGCTCCTGTATCCCCGCGGCCTTGCAGATGTCCAGCACGCGGACCACGTTGGCGTAGGCCGTCGTTCGGTCGCCGCGGACGGCCACTTTTTGCTCCGGGTTGGCCGCAGCCGCGTCGTGGACCATTGTCTGAAGTTCCTCCGCCGGCATTTTCCGCCCGGCGACGACGATCTCCCCCGCGGCATCGACGTTGATGACAATCTCGCGAAGCGCCGCGCTGATCGGCCCGGACGTCTTCGCGAACGGCAGCACGACGTTCATCTCGCGCTCGACCTGCGCAATGGTCGTCGCGAGCAGGAAGAAGATCAGCAGGTTGAAGAGCACATCGGCCATCGGCACAAAGTCGATGTGAATGCTCGATTCAACGTCGTCGCTGCGAATCATCATGGCGAATTCTCCGCGTGGCCCGTCAACCGGTCGCGCCAGACAGCGCCGCACTTTCAAGAGGCGCCTCCACTGCTGCGGCTTGTCCGTGCCACCCGGAACCTTGCGCGACCGGCCTCTGGTCGGTCTTCCCGGCGTGGAGCGCCTCTTCCACCCAGTCCGTCGCCGCCTGGTCCAGGTCAACCATGCGCGCGTCGATCCGCCCGTGCAGCACGTGATAGAAAATCAGCACCGGAATCGCGACCAGCAGCCCGGCCGCCGTGCACGTCCACGCTTCAAAAATGCCGCGCGCCAGCATCTCCGTCTTGCCCAGCGACTGTCCCGACGTCGCCACCGCCTGAAACGTCTTGATCATGCCGAAAATCGTGCCCAGCAGCCCGAGCATCGTCGAAACCTGCGGCAACGCCCCCAGCAGCCGCATTCGTTGCCGCAGCCGAACCAGCTCGCGCCGCCCCGCGTCGTCCACCGCCTTCTCCGTCGCCTCGCGCCCCTCATCAATCCGCCCGGCCGCCGCCGCGAGAACGCGCCCCACCGGCGAATTCGCCGCCCGGCAGTAGTCCAGCGCCCGCTTCCGGTCCCGTCCCGCCGCGCCGAGCCCCGGCAGAAACGCCGCCGGAATCACCCGCCCGCGGCGCAGGATGATGAATCGCTCGACGATGACCGTCAGCGCCACCAGCGAGCAGGCGGCGATGACCGCCATCGTCGGCCCGCCGCGAACCGCGTAGTCCCAGACCGATTCGAGCTTGAACGCGGCCTCCGGCGCCGCGGCCACCGGCGCAGTCTGGGCCAGGATCAGCCATGCGGATTGGACAAGCACGGGCATTGAATCACCTCGCGGACATTGAACGACAGAGACACAGAGAATCCGGTGAGACTCGGATGGCGAATAACGAGCGCGCATGTTCCTGCGCAATTTCGCGCTGGTTGTCTCTGAACGCCTCGATCCCGGCCTTTCGCATTCTCTGTGTCTCTGTGCCTCTGTGGTTAACCTTCCGGGTCACTTGCTGCCGCTGCCGGCCGCGTGTCCGGGCGGCGCGGACGCCGTCGCCGCCAGCCGCTGCTGCGCCATCTCGCCCCAGCGCGTCTTTCCGTGTTTTTCCGCGACCTGTTTGTACTGCGTACGCGCGTCGCCGTTCTTGCCCAGCGCCTCAAAACAGCGACCGGCCTCAAACAGCGCCGCCGCACTCCACTCCGGGTACGCGTACAGAATGTCTACCTTCAGCAATTCGCGCACGGCGTCCTCGTGCTGCTTGAGCGCGAACAGGCACTCGCCGATCTGAAACTGCGCCCGCGCCGCCGTCGGACCCTGGTGCCGGGCCGCCACGTCGCGATAGGCGCTGATCGCTTCGTCAAAGCGCTGCTGATTCTCGCGCGCCCATCCCACGCCGAACCGCGCCGTGAACCACTGCTCCGAATCGGGAAACAACTTGAGGTAGCGGGCCAGCGCCTCCTCGCTCCGCGGCCAGCGCTGCAGCGCCGCCAGCGATTCGCCCAGCCGCAAGAGCGCCGGACCGAGCGTCTCGGCGGGCGCGTCCTGGTCGGCCAGCACCGCCAGGCACTCCACCGCTTTTTCATGCTTACCGCCTCGCGCGTAAGCCTCCCCCGCAAAGAAGCGCGCCGACAGCGAAAGCGGCGAATCAGGCCGCTCGCTGATCAGCTTCGAAAACGTCGCCGCAGCGTCGGCAGGTTTGCCCAACTCAAACTGGCATACACCCAGGCGATAGCGCGCCTCATCGCGCAGCTCCGCCGCCAGCGACTTGTGCTCGTCCAGCTTTTCGCAGACCGGGCCAAGCAGTTTGGCCGCCTCGTCGAAGCGCCGCGCCTCGGCATGCAGACCCGCCAGCTCGATGGCCGCCCGCGCCGCAAGGTCTCCCGCTCCCCCGCTCGAGAGCGCACGGGCGTACGCCTTGATCGCGTCGTCAGGCCGCTTCAACGATCGCAGGCACCACGCCTGTTCGTACAGCAGCAGCGTTCGACCGGCCGCGTCCAGTGCGTCGGCGCTTCGCTCCGCCGCCTGCAGCGCAGCCAGTGCGTCCTCGGTTTTTCCGGCTCGCGAAAGCGCAATGCCGAGGTCAACGCGCGCCCGCGGCGCCAGTTCATGCGTTTCGAATCGCTTCAGGAATTCTGAAAAACAGCGCGCCGCGTCGTCATACTGCTTCGCCCCCAGCAGCGCCTGTCCGCGCTGCGCCAGCACCGCGGCGGCGGCGTCCGGCGGGCCGCCCGCGTCGCCGGCGCTTTCAAGCAATCCCGCCGCCTTCTCATAATCGCCGCGGCGCATCGCGATCGTCGCCAGGTGACGGGCGGCGGCGGCGCGCAGCGACTCATCCTTCGACTCGCCGCGAACAGCCTCCAAGTCCGCCGCGGCATCATCGGCTCGATCCAGCAGCAGCAGACACTGGCCGCGTTCAAATCGCGCGTGCAGCCGAAGTCCCGCGTCGGCCTCGGCGTCTTTGGCGACCGCGTCGAACAGCGGCAGCGCATCGGCCGTCCTGCCCAGGCGCTGCTTCGCCAGCCCGAGCTTCAGCCGGGCGGCGGCGGCATCGGGTGCGCCGTCCCGGGCCAGGTGCGCTTCCAGCAAGTCCGCGGCCTTCTGCCACTCCTGTCGATCAAAGCATGCGTTTGCCAGTTCCAGCGTCGCCGCGCTCAGGGCCGCGTCCTTCCCCGCGAGCTCCGCGGCCTGTGCGAGAAGCATCTGCGCTTCGTCATGCTTCCCGAGCCGCTGCAACGCCATCCCCAGCCGCAATTTGGCGCGCGGCGCCTGGGCGTCGGCCGCATATCGCTTCAGGAAGTCCTCGAACGTCCGAGCGGCCTCGGCATTCCTGTCCGAGAGAAACGAGTTCTCTCCCAGCAGGAACATCGCCTTGGCAGTCAGCGGCGAGTCGCCCGCACTCTTGATCAGCTTCTGACACAGTTCGCTGCTGGCGTCGTACTGTTTCTGCTGGTGGGCGCATAACGCCGCGAGGTACGTCGCATCCGCCGCCAGCGGGTGCTGCGGATTGTCGCGCAGAAACGCGGCCACGGCCTTGCCGGCGGCCTCAAGCTCACCGAGCTGATGCAAGGCCGCGGCGCGATCGTAGGCGATCTCAGGCGCCAGCGAACTCTTCGGATACTTGCGAAGCGCCGCCTCGCAGCGCTCCGCCGCCGCCCGCGCATCGCCGCGCTGCAGCGCGCACCGCGCGTGCCAGAAGGCGGCCTGCTCGGCCAGCGGTGAATCACCCGATCGTTCCAGCACCTGTGACAGGTGCCGCTCCGCCGCCGGCCAGTCGCCCGCTTCCGCAGCCGACAGCCCCGCGAAGAACGCCGCCCGCTCGCGCAGCGGGCTCTCCGGCCAGCGCGACGCGAAGGAAGCCGAAGCGCTGATCGCGTCCGCGTGCCGGCCGCCCCGATGCAGCGACTCGATCCGCAGCGCCGCCGCATCATCCGCCAGCTCGTGCTTCTCGTCCGCCGCGGCGGCCCGTTCGAAAGCGCCGGCGGCCGCGGCGTAGTCCTTCTCGGCCATCCGGCACTGGCCGAGCATCACCTGCACCTCGACCGCGTAGGTGAAAGCCCTCAGATCGGCCAGTTTCTTCAGTTCCTGCTCGGCGGCGTCGAGCTTGCTCGTGCGAAAAAGGCAGACCGCCAGGCCGTATCGTGCGACCGGGGCTTTTTCATGCGCCGCGTGCCCGCTGAGAAACTTGCGGTATTCCTCGGCGGCAAGGTCATACATGCCGCGCGTCAGCAGCCCGTTGCCGGCAAGGTAGCTTTGCAGCTCACCCTGAGATTCCCGGGGGACCCCGGTCTGAGATTCCTGGGGGACCGGTCTCTGACCGGTCTCCGGCTGCTGAGCGCCCGCACGCCCAACGAAGCACCCCGCCGCGAGCAGGCAAACCAGCGGAGCAATGCCCGTGATCGTAGCGCGCGTGAAGAATCGAGGTTTCGACATGGCCAACACCCGGTAGCGGCCGCGAAAGCCTGGCGCCTCGTCACGATCTCGTTCCTGGAGCGCATCGCGTCTCGCGCGTGCGCACCGACGGGACGCAGATGCTCCCCGAAATCGAGACCTTGACGACGTACTAGCGCGCTTCAGCCGGCACGGCCTCCGTCTCGCGGACCGTGTGCATCGCATCCAGCAGAGTGCCATCCTGCGACACACGCAGCAGCCCCAGCAGCCCGTTCATCAGCGGCGATGGCAGACTGCCCAGCGGGCCCAGCAGCGGCCCGACGCCGCCCAGCGTCGACGCGGGGCACCCGCCCGGCACGGGCGTCATCACTGGCAAGGCGGCCTCCTCGTCATCCGAATCGTCATCGTCGCCGTCATCATCCGCGTCTTCGGCGGCGTCCTCATCGGCATCCGGCGCGTCCATCTCGTCGTCGATGTCGTCGTGCAGATCGAAGTTGTCGCTTGCGGAGCCGGCCAGCGCCGTGGCCGCTTCAAAATACGCCCGCAGCGCCTCATCGGCCTGCTGCGACCAGCCGCCCTGCATCGCCGCCAGGGCGTCGTAATGATTGAACGCGAAGTCCATGTTGGACAAGTTCATCGAGAGCCGCTCGATTGCCGCCAGCGGCTCGGTCCACTCCTCGGCCCGCTCCGCGGCCTGCTCGGCCTGCCGCTCCAGCTCCTCGGCCTCGATCTCGCTGCGGCGACGCTGGCCTTCCAGTTCCCGTTTCTGATTCTCCAGCTCGCGAAGCTGCACTTCGATCTGGCGCAGCCGATCGCGGATCATCTCCGCCTTCTCCGGGCTGCCGGCGCTGCCGACCGCCTCCGCCGCCGTTTCCAGTTTCTCGCGCAGCCGCTCCTGCATCTGCTCCATCCGCCCGGCATGCCGTTCCAGTTCCTCGGCGGCCCGGCGGCGGTCGCGGGCGTAGGCCCCGCGCGTCTGCGCCATCTCGCGCGCCTGCTGCGCCATCTGCCGAGCCGCGGCCCGCATTTCCTGGGCCGCCGGCCCATGTCCGGAGAACAGGCCTCCCGGCGGCGCCATGGCCGCGGCGCCGGGGGCGCGGCGCGGCAGCGCCTTGCCGGTCGGGTGGATCAACTCGATGAACAGGCCGAGAATCTCGTGCTCGCGCGGCGTGGCCCGCGCGCCGAGCTCGTCACCGCGCGGCGTGACCAGCACGGGGATGTCATCACGCGACATGAACTTCACCAGCGCCTCAAGCTTGCTGTCCGGCAGCTTGTAAGCCCGTTCCTCCCAACCGGAGCGAACCAGCTCGACGAACGGCGCCAACATCTCATGCTGGGCCGGAGTGCCATGGACGATGATGGCGTCGTCGGCGAGTTGCACGCGCACCGGCACGTCTTCGCGGGCCATCAGTTCATAGAGCGCCTTGGCCTTGTCGCCCGGAAGCTCGTAGCGGCGCGACATGGTTCCGTCGACCGTTCCACCGAACGCGCCCGGCGGCGCCGGCGTACGACGCTGCGTCGGCGCAGGCGGGGCAGGCGCCTCCGGCGGTCGCGGCGTAGCGTGCGGGTGCTCGTGCGTTTCGTGCAGGCGGGCGCGCATCGCCTCCAGCTCGGCCCGCATCCGGTCCAACTGCTCGTTCAGCCGGTCCATGTTCTGGCCCGGGGGCGCCGGCGTCGGCGGCGCAGCCACGGCGGCGCCGCCACGGCCCTTGCCGCCGGCAGCGCCCTTGCCGCTGCGCGCGACGTAACGGTCAAACGTAACCGGATCCTCATCCTCACCGCCCGCCTGGCCTGAGAACACCGCCACCGGAGCGCTGCCGCGGACGTGCGGAACCGCCATCACCGGCGGCGTCGCCGCGACCGGCGCCGTCGGAGCCGTCGGCGCGACCGCCGGCGCTGGCGGCGTACGCCGCGCCTGTGCCACCGGCGCCGTCGCCTTCACGTTCACCTTCACCTTCGCCTTCGCCGCTTCCTTCGCGGCTTTCTCTTCCGGCGGGCAGGACCAGGCCGGCAGCGTCGCCCATCCGAGCGTCAGCACGGTCAGAGCCACGGCCAGCCCCGGCAGCGAGCCGGCGGGGCGCTTGCGGTCGGTCATGATCATTTTCAGTCTCCTTGCAAAACGTGTGGCTCTCACGTTCGTCGTCGCCATGCCCACCACGGGCGCGGCGGAAAAATCGGGCGAACTGTAAGTGCGTGTGCGGATCAGGGCTTCGGCATACGCCCGCCGGCTCTGCGGCATCAGCCAGGTCACCCAGGCGTCGCAGCTCAGGTCGGCGTCTTCTCGAATGCGCTGCCGCAGCCACCACGCCGCCGGGTTCCACCAGAACACCGCCCCGCTCAGCATCTCCAGCCAGCAGACCCAGTGATCGCGGCGATGAATATGGGCCAGCTCGTGGCACAGCACCGCCTTGCGCCCGACGCGGTCAAGCTGCGTCCAGAGCGGAGCGGGCAGGATCAGCCGCGTCTTGCGGCCACACCACACTAGCGGCGAGACCTGCTCATGGACCATCAGCGTCTCGGGCGCCTGCTGCATGCCCAGCGCGTCGGCGACGTCGCTCACGGCGTAGATCACCGAGCGCGGCGCGGGAAACGCGCGCGCCAGCCTCGCCCGGACGCGCAGGACGCGAAGCGCATGCAACCCAGCGGCGAGCAGCGCACCAATCAGCCAGGCGTACCACGGAATGCTCGGGATTCGTTCGAATACTCCGCGAACGGCTCCGAGCGCGGCGTGCCACGCCTCCGTCCAACCAGTTACCAGCGGCTCACCCGCAGTCGTCGCGGCATCTTCCTCGGAAGTCTCCTCCGACTGTCCGGTTCGCGGCGCTACCGCCGGCGTTGGCGTCGTACTTGGCGACGTAGCCCGGCCGCCCTCGGCCGGCGTCGTAGCCCGGCCGCCCTCGGCCGGTGTCGTAGCCCGGCCGCCCTCGGCCGGTGTCGTAGCCCGGCCGCCCTCGGCCGGCGTTGTAGCCCGGCCGCCCTCGGCCGGTAATTCGCGGGTGGACCCGCGGCGAAACACCGCCGCCGCCGGTTTCTTCAACGAACTGTTGCCGCCACGGGCCACGGGCGAGCCCCCCGCACCACCCACGCCCGCCCCGCCAACCGCGTCACTACCAACGGGCAAATCGACATCGCGCGGCGCGGCCATCGGGCCCGGCCGCCGCACGCTGGAAATATCAGGCCCGCCCGAGCCGGCTGCCGGTGAGAGCCGGTCTGGCAGACGAGGCTCGGGGCGGGGTACGGTGGATCGGAAACTCACATCAGAGCCGCGACCGTGAGGGAGCGGTGCTGGATTGGCGGTCGCAACAATGCCGGAACTGCCCTGGGGAGTGCGAGCGTCCCGCCCGCGCTGGGTGGAACGGGCGTCCCGCCCGTTGACTTGGCTGGAACGGGCGTCTCGCCGATCAGATTGGGTGGGACGGGCGTCTCGCCCGTCGAGTTGAGTGGTACCGGCGTCTCCCCCGTCTTCGGCTTTTACCACGCCGACCGGGTGTTCCGCCCCCCGTTCCGCCCGCGCCGTCATCGCCGGAAGCACCGGCGACCACACCGGCAGGAAGCCGCCCACCAGCAGCCACGCCAGCACGCTCAGCCACAGCGTGTGCCGCAGCGCCGGCCGGAGCGGAATGACGCGCGTCGCCAGCGCCACCAGAATCACCAGCGTCGCACCCGACCACGCTCCGCGCCACAGTGCGTCCGTCAGGGTCTCGATCCAGGTCATCGCCAGGCTCCCAACCTTGCGGATTCTGCGATCAGCCACTCGTCGGCCGGGGCCGCATCGCGGCTCGGGCCGCTCGCCCTATTCCGTCGTCTTTTCCGGCTTGTCCAGGTCGTCGATGAGCTTGTGCAGTTCCTGCACTTCCGCCGGCGTCAGGCGTTCGCTTTTGACCAGTTGCAGCACCAGCGGACCGGCTGCGCCGTCGTAAAGCTGTTCGAGCAGCGACCGCAGGCGCGAGCGGCTGACTCGTTCGCGTGAAACCAAGGCCCGAAAGCGAAAGGCCGTGCCGCTGCGGTCGCTGCGGACGAAGCCCTTCTGCTCCAGGCGCGTCAGAAACGTCTGGACGGTGGTGTAGGCCAGCCGGCGGCCGCGCTCTTCCAGGTGGCTGAGCACCTGCCGCACGGAGGCCGGGCCGGCGTCCCACAGCACCTTCATCACTTCAAACTCAGCATCGGGCAATTCGTATTCGCGGGTCGCCATGGTTTATTCGTCCGGCCGAGCGGCCTCCTCCTACATGTGTCGGAGGACAGTGTACTACACTTGTCGGAGGGTGTCAACAGAAATCTGCAGTCCGACGAATTCCGACCGTCAACGTAGACGAGCGGCCAAGGACCCCCCTGCCGCATTCTCCGGCCGGCCGCGACACGCGCAGCGTCCCCGTCCGAACGCGAAGCGCCGGCGATCACCCCTCGCGGCGTGCCGCTGCCTCGCTGCATGGGCGCATCGGTCCGAACCCGCCGCGCCAAGCGGCGGGGTGACGACCGCTGGCGCTCGGCGGCAGGCGGGCCAGCACGCTACCCCGCCGCTTGGCGCGGCGGGTTCGGACAGACAGGCCCGCCGAGCCTGCCAGAATCTCTAGCGCACATGCACGCGACCCATCACGACCCGTCCACGCCTCAGAACTCAGGGAAGGTTGACGCTTCCGCGCCGCCGCGCGTAGGATCGCAACCTGGGTAGGTGATTCGCGGCAGGCGTTTCCAGCCGGAACCTGTACGAATCACGCGGGCGCAGAACAGTCTATCCGCGCTCGTTGCGGTCGCACGTTACTTCCAACATTGGAGCTGGATTCCATGGCAAGAGGTCGCCGCAGTGCGTCGTCCGGCGCGGGCCGTAAGCCCGGCCGAGGCGGACGCCGTGCGGGGGGCGCGTCGCAGGTCAACGATGTCGTCGGCATGTTGACCGGCTATCACCGATCGCTCCTCGCGCAGCGCGCGACGCTGGATCAACAGCTCGCCGCGGTGGCCCAGGCGCTCAGCGCGATGGGCGAGACAACCGTCGCGCCGCCCGCAGCACGTGCCGCGCGCGGGCGCGGCCGGCGCGGTCCCCGTGCCGGGTCGCTCAAGGAGTACATCATCAAGGTGCTGACGACCGGCGGTGTGATGGCTGTCAAGGACATCACCAAGTCCGTCGTCCGCGCCGGGTACGACACGAAGAACAAGACCCTGGCCAAGAGCGTGGGCAATTCCCTGGCGGACATGCCGCAGGTGGCCAAGGTCGGACGCGGGAAGTTCCGTTTGAAGTAACTCGCGGGGCAGAGGGCGTGTGAGCATTCGCGTGGGACGGGCGTCCGAGGCTGTGAACATCTGGGTGGGAGGGGCGTCTCGCCCGTCCCCGCAGTCTCAGGAACGGGCAAGATGCCCGCTCCACCTGAAAAACCTCACAGGCTCAGAGCTGCACTCCCCGTCGTGGGATTGTCCGTGTTGACCTAGCGCGACCGGCAGGCGGCGCAGCGAGCTGAGTGAGGCGCTTCCAACATCTGCCGGCGGGCGAGCTTGCGGCCGCAACGGCGGCAGACGCCGATCGGAATCGGCTCACCGGGTCCGAAAAAGGATTCGTCGCGGACGTCCAGCGGCGCCGGGCGCTGAATCGGCGGAGCGTCGCCCACCAGCCGGTCGAGCATCTCCTCCACGGCTCGGCGACGCGCGACAAGTCGCTGCTGCTGAATCGAGCGCATCGGTAATCGGTCCTATCGGAACGTCATGCGTCGAAAGTGATGCGCCGGATTCTTCGGCTGTCGCCGGCGTGAGCGTGAGTAGCGGGGGGGTGTGCCCATTACTCCGGGAGGGCGGCTTTTCTTTCCGAACCCGCCGCGCCAAGCGGCGGGTTGAGGTGCGCACAGCGATCGGCGTCAATCTACGAAGCGCCGCCGCGAACGCGCCCGGACGTCACCTTCGCCGCTTGGCGCGGCGGGTTCGGACAAGCCGGCGGGCTGGCCCGGATTTGAGGTCACACCCACCGGTCGGTAGCGGGGAGCATCAGCGTCGCCGATGCTCCGCGACGTGGACCGGGACTATACTGCCCGCAGTTTGTTCGCACGGAGGTGCACTATGAACATCGGAAACAACGGCCACTCCACTTCAGACGACGCGCCGCTGCGCCTCACACGCCGCGACGCCATGAAAACCGCCCTCGCCGCCGGGGCCGCCGTCGGCGGGATCGGAATCGCGGGATGCGCCAGCGGCGGCGGAACGATTGAATCGGACTCGCGCTCCGTCGGCGACACGCCGCGCGACGTGAACAAATGGCTCCGTCAGTACGAGCGCGGCTTCCAACCGCTCTATACGAAGGCTTCCTCCGCCGCATGGATCGCCGGGACGGACGTCTCGGACGAGCACACCGCCGCGTCCGTCGCGGCCCAGCAGGAACTGGACCGCTTCGTCGGCGACAAGGCGCGGATGGAGCAGATCGCCAGCCTGCGGGCGCAGACCTGGCGCAACCCCCCGCTGGTCAACCGGCAGCTTGAAAAAGCGTGGATGGCCGCGGCGCACGCCCCCGGCTCGATCCCCGAACTGGTCAAGCAGCGGGCCGAAGCCGAGGGGAATCAGTCCAAGACGCAGGACGGCTTCGCGTTCAAGCTCAAGACGCCGACGGGCGAGAAGCCGGTCAATACAAACGACATCGATGAAGTCCTGATGAAATCGGGCAATCTCGACGAGCGCCTGGCGGCCTGGACCGCCTCCAAAGAGATCGGCGTGGCCTTGCGCCCCGGCCTCATCAAGCTTCAGGAGCTGCGCAACCGCGTCGGCCGCGAACTCAAGTTCAGCTCGTTCTTCGGACTGGAAGTCGCCGACTACGGCGTCGCCGTCAGCGACCTGATGAGCCTGATGAAGACCGTGCTGGAACAGACGCGCCCGCTCTACGAGCAGCTTCACTGCTACGCCAAGCACAAGCTCGCCAAGAAGTTCGGTCAACCTCCGCCGCGGCGGATTCCGGCGCACTGGCTGCCGAACCGCTGGGGACAGGAGTGGCCGGGGCTGGAGGAGAGCGTCGATCTCGATCCTCTTTTCAAAGATCGCAGCCCGCAGTGGATCATCGAGCAGGCGGAGCGGTTCTACACTTCGATGGGGATGCCGAAACTGCCCAAGACATTCTGGGCCAAGAGTGACTTGTACGACTTGCCCGCCGACGCGACCCGCAAGAAGAATCGCCACGCCTCGGCCTGGCACATCGACCTGGAGCAGGACGTCCGCTCGCTGATGAGCGTCAAGAGCGACGCAAGCTGGTTCTCCACCACGCACCACGAGCTCGGGCACATCTACTATTACCTTGCGTACACGAACGCAAAGGCGCCGCTGCTGCTGCGCACCGGAGCGAACCGCGCGTTTCACGAGGGGATCGGCGACCTGATCGCGCTGGCCAGCAAGCAGCAGCCATACCTTATGGAAATCGGCATTCTGAAGAGCGACTTCAAGGCCGACCCGGCCCGCTGGCTGCTGGCGCAGGCGCTGGACGGCAACTTCGTCTTCCTGCCCTTCGCCTGCGGCACGATGACCGGCTTCGAGCACGACCTCTACGAGCGCGATCTGCCGGCGGTCAAGCTCAACGCCCGCTGGTGGGAGCTGGTGCAGCAGCACCAGGGCATCGACCCGCCCGCCCCGCGCGGCGAGGAATTCTGCGACGCCGCCAGCAAGACGCACATCAACGACGACCCGGCGGGCTACTACGACTACGCCATCGGCACGCTGATCGTGTACCAGCTTCACGACTACATCGCGCGGAAAATCCTGAAGCAGGACCCGCGGGCGTGCAATTACTACGGGCGAAAGGACGTGGGCGAGTATCTGAGCTCGCTATTGAAGCTCGGCGCGTCGCGCGACTGGCGCGAGGTGCTGCGCGATTTCACGGGCGAAGACCTGAGCGCCCGGGCGATGATGGATTACTACGCGCCGCTGATGGAGTTTCTGAAGAAGGAGAACGCGGGGAAAGACGCGGCGTTCGCGTAGTCGCGGGTGGGACGGGCGTCGCGCCCGTCGCGCAGCGCTTGTGAGAAAGTGGATGTGAATTCGCCGGAACTACCGCCAGGCGCGAACATCGAGCCGCCCGCGCCGCCCCATCGGCCAGTCGACGCGGCTTGGTTCCTTGCAGCGGGCCTGCTCGGCACATTTGTGCTCAGCAGCGTCGATGCGAGTTCACTGCGCGGCCCGCCGACGCCGGGCTTGTTCACAATGTTGGCGATTCTAGTCTTGCCGTTGGGCGCGCATATCGCCGCCGGAGCATGGCGACAGCCGGCGGCATTCACAATCTACGGTGCTATCGGGGGCGCGTTCTTTACACCCTATTCAGTTCCGAGTTCGTGGGCTGGCCCCCAATCTGCATGGGCGTTCGCATTCGACGCGGCAGTTCGAATATCAGTGCCGGTGCTTGCCGGTGCGCTGCTCTGCCGATGGGTCGCGAATCAGCGCATCGAAAAGGACGACGCAAATCGTTGGACCGAACGCAGCCGTTGCCGTGCTTGTGGCTATCTGCTGCTCGGGCTGCCGGAGCGGCGCTGTCCGGAGTGCGGGACGCCGTTTTGACGATCGGGTGGCACGATCAAACCCTGTTCTCCTACGGCCCGACGGCGCCGAGTATCCGGATCACTTTCTGGCGCAACTCCGACTCGCCATCACGACGATGGACTTCGACGACCGAGCACGTTTGCTTCGCGGCATGGCTCAGCCCAGGCCCTCCATCCTCAGCTTTGGCATTTGAGATTCTCATTTTCATCGACCCGAGCGAGATGCCGAGCCTCTCTGCAATCTCCGAGAGAGGCAAACCCAGAGCGTGCGGACCGTGGCGAGAAAGATAGAACGCAACCAAGTCGTCAGATCGACTCCACCTGTGCTCTTCTGCAGATCGCATTTGACGCACTCCCTGAGCGGTGAATCAGGTACAGACGCGCCGCCTGTGTGCTGCTGCCCGGACGCAAGATGCGCTACGACGTCGCCGCCTCGCGCGGCGCTCCCCGATGCGCCTCATGCCGCGCGATCTCTTCCTTGAATTGGTTTATCAGCCGCATCAGAGACTCCATCGACGCCGCGCGGAGCTCCTCATCCCCGCCGCATTCGTTTCGGAGTTCCTGGTAGCTCTCTTCAAGCCGACGGAGCTTGACGCGCGTGTTCTCCACCTCGCGGTCGCTTTGAAGCCTCACGCGATCACCTCCACCATGCCCTTGGCCGTTCCGTGCCGATCCGACGCGAAAATCTGGTTGACCATCAGGTCGAACTCCCGCTGAAGCACGATCGCCATGCCAAGAAACGGCAGGCCGTCTTTCAACATCCGGAAAGCCTGCCGGTCCTCTCGCGCGCCGGGGCGAAACAGAAGCACGCAATCCACGTCATTCGGCTCCATTATATCCGTGACGAAGCTGCCGTTCAGGACGACCCGCTCCGCCCCCGCCGCCATCCAGCGAATGGACTCCATCTGCACGCGCCGAATCTCGGACGCATGGCCGAAACGGGCGTCGATTTCTTCCAGAGTCGCCGGGTGAACGCCTGGCGGCAGGCAGCCGAAGTCGTTGAAGGGCGGGATCATGCAAGTCCCATTATCCCGGCGAAGGTGTTCCCGGCAATCGGCGCGTGGCACGGACTCCTACGGGGGTGCCACGCCGGCGCCACGGACAAGCGGAATACCGCTTGTCCGTGCCACCCAGCCACCCGGCAGCGCGGTTACCTCTTTAGGCCTTTCTCGAACGCAGCCTCCAGCCGCGCCAGGCGGTCCTCCAGTTCCGCAATGCGGCGGGCCTGGGACACGCTGTTCTGCTCGAGTTCGACGATGCGAGCGTCCTTGGCTTGCACCTGGTGATTGAGCTCCTGCACCGCCGCCGCGGTGTAGACGGTGAGCGGCCAGGCGTCGACTTGCAGGATTTCGTCGCCGCCGGCGAGATGCTCGCCGCTGCCCTTCACGTAGTCTGGAAACACCTGCTGGAATTCCTGGGCGATGACGTTGTAGTAGCGGCGCTGCGGAATCTCGGGATGGGCCGCGCGGTACTCATCCGTGAATTCGAAGCTCGCCAGCCGGATGCGGTCAAGCACGTCAAGGGCTGAGCCGATCGTCTGCACATCGCGCTTGATGCGCAGATCGGAATTCACCAGCCAGAGTCCGCCCACGCTGTTCGATGCGGTTCCCCCGACCTCCAGGGCATTGATGAGCGGCGTGCGGTTCACGCCAACCAGGCCGTTGACCAGGTGCAGCCGCGTGGCGGCAAACTGCCGAAACACGATGTCGTCGTCCGCATCGTTGTCGTTCTGGATGATGAGCTGCGTGTTCTCGCCGGCCTCGACGAAGTGGAACATGCCGGCCTGATCGCCGCTGCCGCCGCCGGGGTTGGGCGTAAATGCGACGCCGCGCGTGCTGCCCGCCGCTCCCAAGGACGGAACAACCGCGCCGTTGGTGACTGCAACATTGCCGCCGTCAGCCGCGACGCCGCCGGCGCTCACCGTGATGCCGCCGCCGTTGACATGCAGCCGCGACGCCGGCGTGCTCGTTCCGATTCCGACATTCCCGTTGGTGCCGATCGTCATGCGGGTCGAATTGGCGGTAAAGAACCCGAGCGAATGCGAGCTGACCGTCCCGACGAACTGCCCGCCTGGAGATTGGACGCTGATTCCTCCCTGCACGACGTCAGCGAGATTCAACTCATTCCGCAACTCCAGCGCCAGATTCGATGTGTTGTTCCTGACCGTCAACGGCGCGCCGGGCGCCGCCGTGCCGATTCCGACGTTGCCGGCTGTGGTTATGACCATCCGCGTCGTGCCGCCGGTGGTCAACCCGAGATCGTGGCTTGTTCCGGTGCCAATCAGCCCGGTCGTACCGGTTGCCGTCGTGTCGACGTTCACGGTCCCATTCGTCACGCGGGCGGTTGTCGGGTTGCCGCTCTGTACGACAAATTTGACCGCCGGCGTCGTCGTGCCAATGCCGACGTTGCCGCTATTCAATACATCGAACAACTCGACGCCGGCCTGGTTCGTGATGCCAAAGCGCCCGCCCGCCGCACCCTGGTGACGGATCAGGAAGACGCTGTCCGCGCCGCCGTTGACGTCGATGTCGCCGTTGAACCGGAAGAAGCCGTTGGCGGCGATCACTTCGAATAGCGCGGCGGGCAAGAGGGTGCCGATCCCGACATTCCCCGCCGAGTCGATGGCCATTCGGCTGACGTTGCCGCCGGTGCGAAAGTCGAAGCCCCTTGGCACGCCAAGGGTGTTGTATCGAATCGAGCCGTCGTCAGCCAGCAAGGTCGGGCCGGCGGCGCCGAATACAAGGCCCTTCTCGTTCGCGTCCGGGGACAGGATATGAATCAACGCGTTCGCGTCGTCTTCGATCACCAGCGGCGCGCTGGCGTCGGCCGTCACCGTCCCGGCCGAACCGGCGAAGACGTGAAGCAGGCGCTCCGGCGTCGTCGTGCCGATGCCGACGTTGCCGGTCGTAAACACCGCGTTGTTGCCGCTCAGAGTGAACGGCGAAGCGCCCTGTGCGCCTTGCGCCCCCTGGGGACCCTGTGGCCCTTCCGGCCCCGCCGCACCTTGCGCGCCCGGATCGCCTTCCGGTCCCGCCGCGCCCACCGGGCCCTGCGCACCCGGATCGCCCGCTGCTCCCGCCGCCCCGGCTGCCCCCGCCGCACCGGTTTCGCCCGCCGCTCCGGCGTCGCCCTCAGGCCCCTGCGGCCCAGCCGCGCCGGCCGCTCCCGCCGGTCCGCGCTCGCCCTGCGGTCCGGCCGGACCGGGCTGGATGCGCCCGGAGAGCTGATCATCGACGATCTGCATGATCTGCGCCGTCAGCTCGGTGCTGTCCGTGGTTTGCGTCGCGCCGGTGGTCTGTCCGCTGTCCGGGCATCCGCCGGACGAAAGCACCAGCACGAGTCCCAGCGAGGCGGACAATCCCCACGTCGCCTTGCCAATACCGGCGCGCGAACCTGCGGCGCGCGCCCGCCGAACGAGAATCACAGTCTTTTGAAACAGCATGACCAGCCGCTCCTGACCAGACTTGGAAATGTCTACCGCTGCGCCCCGCATCTGGCGATCAGGGCGTTTTGACGCGAATTTCCGGTAGCAACCGGGCACGGTCGCTCGGCACCGCCTTCGTCAACTGACGCAGATTCGTGCCAAATGCCGTGAGACCGAAGCGTCAGTTCGAGAGGGGGTCACAATCGGCCCGACGATGCCACTATGACCGGATCCTACCTACGTGCGGACGCGGACGTCAACCTGAGATTGATACCATCACGCCAAGTCGCGCGAGCGGGGTGCATCCGGTTTCAAGCGCCGTCCCGTCCGAACCCGCCGCGCCAAGCGGCGGGGTAATGCGGTTCCGTCCGAACCCGCCGCGCCAAGCGGCGGGGTAATGCGGTTCCGTCCGAACCCGCCGCGCCAAGCGGCGGGGTAATGCGGTTCCGTCCGAACCCGCCGCGCCAAGCGGCGGGGTGACGCCCGCTGCCTGAGTGCGCCAATCGCTCACGCTTCTCACCCCGCCGCTTGGCGCGGCGGGTTCCGAAAGACCACCTACGCCCTCGGCCCTCTCGGCCCTGAAACTCCTTTCGCTCCCCGCCAACCCCGGGGTATACTCGTGCCACGTCGCCGGCCGCCGTCGTGCTCGCGGCCCGCGGACGCGATATCGGCCGAAGCGCTGGGAATGCGTCTCGGGCTGAGAAATCGTCATTAGCGCCAATTGGGACGCCACATGAAGGGACTCGGTACGTCCTCACATCGATCGCCCTGCGCGCTCGCCGCGCACGCGGTTTTCTGCTCGTTGTTCGCAGCAATGCTCACGGCGTGCGGCGACGTCACGCTCGACGAACTGCTGTCGAATTCGGCGTCAGACGGCGGCGCCGCGTCACTCCCCGCCGGCAACGTCATCAGCCCGCCATACAAACCCGGCGTCCCCGACGACAACTCACCCGGCTTGCCCGGAACCGAGATTGGCGACTGGACCTTCGGCGGACTGGGCACATGGCCGCCGGGCATTCGTTTCGCAGCGCCCCTGGCGATGGCGGAAGACGGGCGCGTGCTGGTCGGCCTGGGAAGGCCGACCGACGGCGGCGCGGCGCACGCCGTTCGCTGGGGGCTCGGCAGCGCCAGCGCCGTGCTCGCGCCGCTTTCGGGATCGCCCGCGTTCGCCGTCGCGTACGGCCTCTCCAGCGGCGGAGACATCGCCGTCGGCCAGAGCCGCTCGACACGCGGATTGGAAGCGGTCCGCTGGGCCGCCGGAGCCGCAACCGGATTGGGCGACCTGTCGGGCGGCGGATTTGCGAGCTGCGCAACGGCGGTTTCGGCTGATGGCTCGATCGTCGCCGGCTGGAGCGAATCCGCCAACGGAATCGAAGCTTTCGTCTGGAGCGCCGGCAGCGGCATGGTCGGTCTGGGTGATCTTCCCGGCGGCGAGTTCCTCAGCCGCGCGGTAGCCATGTCCGTGGACGGAGAGACGGTTGTCGGCGTGGCGACGTCGGAGAGCGGCGAGCGCGCCTTTCGCTGGACCGCGACCGAGGGAATGATCGACCTCGGGACGCTTCCGGGCGGGCTGTTCAGCCGCGCGACCGCCTTGTCGCCGGACGGGCGCTTCATCGTGGGCCTCAGCGAATCGCAGCGCGGCGAGCAGGCGGTGCTCTGGACCGTCGATGGCGGCACGCAGCCGCTGGGCGACCTGCCCGCGGGAGAGTTCTACAGCGTCGCTCTGGGCGTCTCCGCGGACGGCGCGACGGTGGTCGGCGCCGGCAGCGACACGAACGGGTTGACGGCGTTCATCTGGCGGGCCGACTACGGCATTCAGAGTCTGTCCTCGTTTCTTGGCGGCAGCGGGGTGGACCTGGGGCGCTGGCGTTTGCGCGAAGCGCTGGCGATTTCACCTGACGCGACCGTGATCGCCGGTGTCGGCGAGAACGAGGGCACGGAAGAGGGTTGGCTGGCGTACATTCCGCAATAGAGAGCGTGCATGCGCAGGGAGCCGTTCATGACCTGGCTTGCCAAGATGAGCCTGAGTATCTCGATCCTGATGCTGGTCGTCCGCGGCGCGGCGGCGCCGGTCACGTGGCAGTGCGGCACGCTCAGCCTGACCGTCGGCGACGACGGAAAAGTGACCTCGATCATCGACCGCGTCGCCGGGCGCGAGCGCGTCAAGACCAGCATCCCGGCGTACCAAAGGCATTTCTGTCTCGTCGTCAGCGGCGGCGTGCTGCAAACACCGACATCCTACAGCTTCAGCAACGGGCAGCTTGTTTACACGTTCGGGAGTCTGTCGCCGGCGCCGGTCGTGACGCTGAGCATCGTGCCGGCGACAAATTACCTCACCGTGCGCGTACTGGCCGTCGCCAACCCGCAGCTTATTGACGAGCTGCGCTTCGTGAACCTCGAGACGCGCGGCTCGATCGATGAGGTGGTCGATCGCTTCGTGCGCTACAACGACGACGGCGAGGACCGCTATCTGAGCGCGCATCCGCTCGATCCGTGGACGCAGGTCGCCGTCGGTCCGGCCGGCGCCGGCGGGTATCTCTGGGGCCAGGCGATTCCGAACCTGCCCTATTCGCCTCCGGTCACGATGGTCGGACGCAAGGTGGGGCTGATGGCCTGTCCCACGAGCGAGCCTGATCTGTTCACGCTGATCAACCGCATGGAGCTGGATCACAACGTGCCGATCGGCGTCGCAGCCCGCGACCACCCGGCGCTGCGCCGCTCGTGCTTCCTGTGGGACCAGTTCGAGTACTCGGAGCGGCAGCTCGCAATTCAATACACGCTGCGCGCCGGCGTCGGGCGCGTGCTATTGGCCGAGCGCATGTGGCAGGACGCCCGCCGCCCCGACCAGCCCGCCCCGGTCTGGGCCAGCAGCGCCGAGCTGCGCGGCTGGGTGAATCAGTGCAAGAGCAACGGCATCGCGGTCGGGGCGCATGTTCTCCCGTCGCAATGCGTGAAGAATTCGCGCACGTACGTGCTCGGCGGCGCGCACACCGGGCTGCGGCGCGACCTCTCGACCACGCTCGCCGCGGCGTTGTCCGCAGACCAGACCGACGGGCTGATCCAGACCGTCACGGCCCCGATCGGCTGGCCGCTGGCCGGCGGAAATCGCGACGTGGTCATTGACTCTGAGATTATCCAGTACAGCGGCTTGAAGACCGGCTCCGCGCCTTTCGGCCTGCTGGGGCCGTTCATCCGGGCCAAGAACCAGTCCGGCCCGGGCGGACTGGGGCCGCGGGCGCACGCCGCCGCTGCGGCCGTTGGGCATCTGGTTGCAACCGACTCGGATGCAACCTACCAGTGGGGCTTGGCGGCCGGCGGAGTAGCGGAGAATTGCGCCGCGACGGCGCGGCTGGCCGATGCCGTCATCTTTGACTTCATCTACACGGACGCGATCGAACGCTCCGAGCCGCCGCTGCGCTATTCGATGGGCGCGGTTCAGCACGCGCTTTACCAGGCGCTGACGATCAAGCCGCGCTGGATGGAAAGCTCGCTCGAAACGGCCTCATTCTCGTGGTCGATGGTCGCGGTCGGCGGGCAGACCGATTACGAGTGGGGCGTCCCCTACCGCGGACAGGTGGACCAGAATGTCTCGCTCGTGAACGGGCGCTTTGATCCGTTCAGCCGCCCGCAGCTCGGCTGGGGGCTGGTCGGTTCCACCGCCAACGTGACCGATTTTGTCACGCCCGACGAATTCGAGTACCTGCTGGCGCGCAGCCTGGCGTGGAATTGCCCGTTGGTCCTCATCGCCCGCACCGACCGGTTCCTACGCTGGCCGCACCGCGACGCCAATCTCGATCTGATGAACCAGTACGAGCAGCGCCGCCTCGCCGGCTACTTCCCGCCCGACGTCGTCGAGCAGGCCCGCGCCCAGCGCGATTTCATGCTCTTCCGCGATCAGGCCGGCGGCTTTCACTTTGAGCCGGTGGCGCGGCTGCCGATCGCATCCGGCTCATCGGCCGTGCGCGGGTTCATGACGACGGCGGCCGTGTCGGGCCGGCGTTTCGTCACGCTCTGGTCCGTGCAGGAAACCCCGCTCAACTTGCGGCTCGACGGCGTTTCCGTGGACGATCTGCTCGCAAGCGACGTCCTTGGAGCGCCTGTTGTCTTGAGCACGACCCCAGACGGCGGGGTGCTCATCCCCGTGCAATCCCGCGTCTACATCGAGCTTGGCCCCGGGCCGGACCCCACGCGCCTGTTCGGATTGGCGACGGTCGAGCCGCGCTGACGATGCTAGTGACCCCCTGTCACCTGTCGCTTGACACCTGTCACGGTCACATGTGAGAGGTGACAGCGGTCAGGTCCCACGCGTGCCCGTTACTCCTCATCCTCCGGGCGGGCGATTTCGTATTTCTTCAGCCGATAGCGCAGGTTGTCGCGATTGATGCCCAGCGCCTTGGCCGTCTTGGTCTGGTTCCAGCCGTTTTCCTTGAGCGCCTTGACGATCATCGCCTTCTCGTACGCGTCCAGCGAGGACTCCACGCCGCCGGTCTGGGCCGGGCTGTGATCGCCGGAAATCTCGCGCGGAAGCTGCGGGGCGTGGATCGAGCCGGAATCGCACAGCAGAACGGCCCGCTCAATCACGTTGCGCATTTCACGGATGTTCCCCGGCCAGCGGTAGGCGCACATCATCTGCATCGCTTCGGACGAGAGGTCCGGCTTCATGCGCCCCAGTTCCTTCGACGTAAACGCCGCGAAGTGCTCGACCAAAAGCGGGATGTCGTCGCGCCGCTCCCGCAGCGGCGGCAGGTCGATCGGGAACACGTTCAGCCGATAAAACAGGTCCTCGCGAAATTCGCCCTCCTCCATCGCCTTCTTCAGGTCGCGGTTGGTGGCGGCGATGATGCGCACGTCGCAGGCGATGGTCTTGGTGCCGCCGACGCGGACGAACTCGCGCTCCTGCAGCACGCGCAGCAGCTTGATCTGCGTCGAGGCGCTGATGTCGCCGATCTCGTCCAGGAACAGCGTGCCCTTGTCGGCCAGCTCGAAGCGGCCCAGCTTGGTCGCGGTCGCGCCTGTGAACGCCCCGGCTTCGTGGCCGAACAGCTCGCTCTCCAGCAGCGTCTCCGGCAGCGCGGCGCAGTTGATCGCGATGAACGCCTTGTTGCGCCGCGGGCTGCGCACGTGGATCGAGCGCGCCGTCAGCTCCTTGCCCGTGCCGGTTTCGCCCAGGAGCAGGACCGTCGCGTTCGTGTTCGCCACGCGGTCCACCAGCGACATCACCGCGTTGAGCGCCGGGCTGCTGCCGACAATCTGGTCATCCTGCTTCAGGACTTCCTTCAGCCCGCGGTTCTCACGCTTCAACGCCTCGTGCATCTGCGCGTTGGAGACGCTGATCGCCGCCAGGTTGCCGAAGATCTGGAGCAGCTCCACGTCGCGGTCGTTGAACGGCTCGTCGCCCTGCTTGTTCAACACCTCGATCACGCCGAACACTTCCGAACGGAAGCGCATCGGCGCCGCCACCAGCCCGATGGTGCGGAAGCTCGACTTGTCGTCGATCCCCTTGAAGAAATCCTCGCAATGATGCACGTCCGGCACCAGCATCGACCGCCCGCTTGAGGCGACCCGCCCGGCGATGCCCAGGTTCGCGTCGAACTCCTCGCCTACCAGCACATCGCCCCGGTCGCCTACCGCCGCCTTGAAGATCAGCTTGTTGCGGGCCCGGTCAAGGAGAATGACGGAAGACGCTTCGGTCTGAAGCACCGCCGCCGCGCTGCGAACGATGGCCTGCAGAGTGGTCGGCAGATCGAGCGACGAATTCATCGCCGCCGAGGCCTCCAGCAGCGCGGCCAGGGCCTTCTCACTGATCGAACGGGCGGATAGCGAAACGACGCCTTCGGTCATGCTGATTGCCGATAATACCGCGCCGACGCCGCACCGCGTCCGACGGCCGCGCCAGACGACCGCAGGCCGCGCGCCTTTCCGAACCCGCCGCGCCAAGCGGCGGGGTGAACTTCATTGTTCAACAGCGACCGGGGCGCGCGAACGTCACCCCGCCGCTTGGCGCGGCGGGTTCGGAAAGCAACGATATCGCTTATTCTTGCACGTCCGAACCGCCGCCGCCAGTCCAACGTACCAAGGTGTGGATGTGGAAGCGAAGCGCGACGAGGAGCTGCTGGGCGAACATCTGCGTGGTACACGCGGCGCGTTCGACGCCCTCGTAACTCGTTACAGCGGCGAACTCTACGGCTTTCTCGCCCGCTTCGTCGGAAACTCCGCCGCCGCCGACGATCTCGTCCAGGAAGCATTCCTGCAGGTCTACGCCGCGGCCGGGTCGTTCGACGTGCAGCGATCGTTCAAGCCCTGGCTTTACACGATCGCCGCCAACAAGGCCCGTGATTACATGCGCTCCCGCGGCCGCCGCACGGAGCGCACGCTCGACGGGCCGGCCGGATCGGACGGCCCCAGCTTCAGCGATACGCTGGAGCACGACGCCCCGGAAACCGCCGACACGCTCGACGAGCAGGAGCGCGCGGCGCTGGTTCGAAAGCTGCTCAATACGATGCCGGAGCACCTGCGCTTGATTCTGACGCTCGGCTACTACCAGCAACTGCCCTACGCCGACATCGCCGACATCCTCGGCATCCCGGTCGGCACCGTGAAATCGCGGCTGCACGCCGCGGTGCAGCACTTCGGGCGGCTCTGGCGGCAGACGCAGGCGTCGGCCGGCGCATCGGACTAGCCAATGTAGTATGGGCTGAAATGTGGTATGGGCTTCCAGCCCGTTCTTTGTGGTACGGGCTTCCAGCCCGCTGAGTGAGTAGTACCCGATGTCCAGCGACGACCAGCAACGCTCAGACGACCACCAGCCGGACTTCGACCCGGCCCTGCTCGATCTTCATCTCGGCCGGCTTTCGCCGCCCGAGGCCGACGCGCTTCGCATTCGCATTCTCTCCGATCGAAATCTCTCGCAGCAGAGCGCCGCGCTGGCCGAGGTCTTCGCCGCGCTTCAGAGCCACGCGCCCCAGCCGCCGGCCGACCTCGCGCAGCGCATCGCCGCCCGCATCGCCGCGGCGCCGGTGCTGAAGGTCGCCCGCGCCGACGACCGCGCCGTCGAGTCGCTGGAGCGCGAGCCGCACCGTATCTTCCGCTTCGGCAGCATGCGCGACATCCTGGCCGCCGCCGCCGCGATCGTCTTCATCGTCGGCGTCGGCATTCCCGGCGTCCTCAGCGTCCGCGAGCGCAACATGCGGATCGATTGCTCGCGCAATCTCCAGCTTCTGGGCCAGGGCGTGCAGCAATACGCCTCGGTCTTCAATTCCAGTCTGCCCTTCGCCGGCTGGAATCCGAGCTGGTCCTGGCGCCGCAGCGACGACCCGAGCGTGCAGACCCAGCCCAACCGCCGGCACATGTACAAGCTGCTGGCCGGCTCGACGGTGAACGACCCACGGCTCTTCATCTGCCCCGCTCGCGATCACGTGCCGATGCGCAAGGATGACATCGCCCGCCGCACTGATTTCGCCGAATCCAAGAACATCAGCTACGCCTATTTCAACATGGCCGGCCGCCGCCCGACGCTGGCTGATGACCCGAGCCTGCCGATTCTGTCGGACGACAATCCGCTCTTCGATGACGGCCTGCCGCTCTACGACCTGCGCCGTTACACGCTCTCCGACGCGGCCCAGGCCAACTCGCGCGCCCACCGCGGCGTCGGCCAGAACGTGCTCTCGCTCGACGGGCATGTGCGCTTCATGACCAGCCCGAACGTGGGCGTCGCCGGCGACAACATCTGGACGCTCAGCAACGTCGCCGATTACACCGGCCACGAAGGCCCGCAGTCCGCGACGGATGCGCAGCTTCTGAAATGAGTAGCGTCGGCCCTCAGTGGCCGTCGGCCACGCAGGATTTTCACGCGGGGAGCATCGGCGTCTCGCCGGTGCGCACCGGCGAGACGCCGACGCTCCCCGAAAACGAGACCGTGGCGAGGTGCTACAGGCCGGCCACGCACGTCACGAAGCCGTTGATGTCCAGCACGTCCACCACCCCGTCGTCGTTCACGTCGTTGGCGCACAGGTACTCGCACGTGTACTGCGCCTGCCACGCCGCCTGACTTTCGATCGCCAGCACGAACGCGTTGATGTCCAGGATATTCACCTGGCCGTCGCAGTTCGCATCGCACGTGCACACCGGCCCCGGCCGGATGATCGCTTCGGGAATCGGGCTGATCCCGCCGCCGCCGCCGGTGAAGATCGTCCCCTCATCGCCAAACCCGAGTTGGATGCGCACGTTGTTGGTCGGCAGCGGACCGCCATCCATGTTCCACGCGGACGCCAGCCCGCTGCGGATGAACAGCTCGCCCTGCGTTCCCTGAACCTCGATGTGCCCAATCAGCGTCGAACGGCCGGATGCAAACTGATAGTGCGTATCCCACGCCATTTCCGACGGCGGCCAGTCGCGCAGACCGATTCCCGAGGCGCTGAACATCGTGATGCCGTTCCAGATGACCGGGCTGCCCGGCGATCCGCTGTTGGCCGATGCCCAGCGCTCGTCATCGTCTGGATCCTCCGGCGTGTGCAGGTCGGTCATGCGGTGGTTGTAGATCACCACGGCGTTGATCACCGCGTCGCCGTTGTGCATCTCGAAGCCGTAATTCTGGAAGCCGTTCCAGGCGCGGCGCGGGACGACATTGCTCGCCCACAAATAGAGCCGTGCGCCGCTGGTGGCGTCCACCTCGGGATTGACCTGCGGCGGGTAGTTTCCGGGCGGCGCCGATCCGTTGTTCGGGTCATTCGGATCGCCTGCCGGGTCCTGCAAGCCGTCGGTCGAGAGATACCAGCGGACGAGGGCGGTCTGTGCAACCAGAGATGGAACTCCGCTGACTGCTGTGAGAATCGCGATGTGAAGGGCGAGACGCATGGGACACCTCGCGGTGAGATGGAAGACCGATCAGTCCACCCAGGTACCGCTCACCCCGTCCCCGGCCGATATTGAGGATAGACCGCCAAGCGGCGAACGCAAGAGGTTTTTTAGTGCTGGTCTGGTTTGCGGGGAGCATCGGCGTCCCGCCGGTGCAATTCTGCACTCGCACCGGCGGGACGCCGATGCTCCCCGCGCCGGGATCAAACTTGCCACATCCCCCGCGCCCCGACGCTCGCCGCTCTCCCCGCCACGCACCGGTACACTCCCAGAATGAAAGCCCAGGCTCCGCCGCAGTCGATCGCGGCCAGCGCGCCAACGCGGCAGCGTCGCCGTCGCATTCGCTGGGTCGTGCGGCTGGCGGTCGTGGGCCTCATCGCCGGGTGGCTCGTGTTCGTCGGATTGGACGGCAAGTTCTATTATCCGGATCGCCTGGTCTACGACGCGCCCGACGCATTCGGCGTGACGTGCACGGACGTGGCCATCCCGACGCGCGACGGCCTGAAACTGCACGGCTGGTTTCTGCCCGCGGTCGGCGCGGCCAAAGCCACGGTGCTGCACTTCCACGGCAACGCCGCCAATGTCTCGGCTCACATCTCTCTGGTGGCTTGGTTGCCCAGCCAGGGGTTCAACGTGCTGATGTTCGACTACCGCGGCTACGGCCGATCCGAGGGCCGCGTGACGCGCGAGGGAACGATCATCGACGGCCACGCGGCGCTGGATTTCCTGCTCGCACGCCCCGACGTCGATTGCCGCCGCATCGTGGCGTACGGCCAGTCGCTGGGCGGCGCGGTGGCGACCGTGGTTGCGGCGGAGCGGAATGAGATACGCGGCGTCGTGCTGGAGGCGACGTTCAGCAGCTATCGGCGGATCGCGGCGATGCACGTGGCGCGCCTGCCGGGGATCGGATTTTTCTCCGGGCCGTTGGCGGCGGCCACGATCTCGTCCGGCCGCGATCCGATCGATTGCATCGCGCGGCTTTCACCGCGGCCGGTGCTCATTATTGCAGGCGAAAACGACCCCATTTGCTTCCCGGAGCTGGGGCGCGAGCTTTTCGACGCGGCGGCAGAACCAAAGGAGTTCTGGCTGGCGCCGGGCTCGGATCATCTGGAGATCCTGCTGGATCACGATGTGGAGTTGCAGGCGCGCGTGACGACGCTCATCGAGGCGGCGCTGAGATAGCGGGTCATATCTGTCCGAACCCGCCGCGCCAAGCGGCGGGGTGACGTCCCCGGCCTGCATGGCGCCGATCGCTTACGATCGTCAACCCGCCGCTTGGCGCGGCGGGTTCTGAAACGCGGCCTTACCGCGCGTCTGCCAGAAACTTTGCCACACCTATTCGACGTTCGCAGATTTCACTTGATTCTTCCAAATGTTCGTATTATGTTAGGTATATAAGACGGGCGTTTCATCGCGGCGTATCGTGGCATCCGCCGCGGACTGAGCTCGCTCTTCATCAGGGATGTTTGCCATGTTGGCGGTCAAAAAGCGTGCCTCGCACGCGGCGTGGAATGTCTGCGCGCTGCTGGACGAGGGTAGCGACCGGCGTCCCTGCCGGCCGATCGGTAGCGGCCGGCGTCCCTGCCGGCCGACGGAGGAAGCACGTCCATTAGCGGATGAAGAGTGCCCGCCTGATCTACGGCCGGCACGGGAACCGGCCGCTACCGATCGGCCGGCACGAGGGCCGGCCGCTACCCTGGCTGAATTGGCGGAGCAGATTCGCCGGCTGCACCGCCCGGCCGACAAGCGGCGCTGTCCGACCGGGCTGGCCGCGCTGGATCGTGCCTTGGGCGGCGGCCTGGCAATGGGCACAATCCACGAACTAGTCACGCCGCTCGAGGCCGCGCCGGCCCGCACCATCGCACTGCTGACGGTCATTCACGCGCCGCCCGGCGGGTGGATCCTCTACTTCGACACCACGCTGGATTTCTACCCGCCGGCCGCGGCGCGGCTGGGCGTGCCGCTCGAACGGTTGCTCGTCATTCGCACGGCGCGGCAGGCGGACGTGTTGTGGGCCTGCGAGCAGGCGCTGCGTTGCGCGTCGGTCGCCGCGGTTGTGCTGCCGGTGCGGAGCATGGACCCCGCTGTCTCGCGTCGCCTGCAACTGGCGGCTGAAGCCGGCGGCGGCATCGGGCTGATCATTCGCCGGGACGGGACGGGACCGACATTTGCCGCAACGAGGATCAGGGTGGAGGGAGCGGGGTACAGGGAACGGGGAACAGAAAAAGGGATCAAGGGATCAAGGGATCGAGGGATCAAGGGGTCAAGGGATCAAGGGATCAAGGGATCAAAGCAACCCCCCGCGCCCTGCGCCCCGCGCCCTGCGCCCCCTTTTCCTGTGTCCTCTTTCCCCGGCGTCACGGATGTTCGCCGTTGCCTCCTCACGGTGCTCAAGCTGCGCGATGGATCGCTGCCGGAGCCATTGATGCTGGAGTTGCCCGATGCGGCGGGTGATGTGCCTGATTCTGGAGACGGCGGCGGGAGAGGATCGACGCCCTGCTCCGCAGCCGCGGGCTGAATCGCCGGACGGGGTGGAACGGGCGTCTCGCCCGGGCGGGGTGGGACGGGCGTCTCGCCCGTCCGTGAATTTTCGAGGGACGGGCGAGACGCCCGTCCCACCCAAATGTTCACAGCCTCAGACGCCCATCCCACCCGAGCCGCGCGTCGACCGGGCGTGGCTGGAGAGACTGGCGGCCTGGGCGGTGCGTTTCAGCCCGATCGTCCAGCCGCTGGATCTCTCCGGCGCGCCCGGTCTCCTGCTCGACATCAGCGGCGGCGCCCACCTGTTCGGCGGCGAAGAGGCGATGGCGGCGCATGCGTTGCACGGCCTGCGGCGGCGCGGCGTCCGGGCCCGCGCGGCCATCGCCGACACGGCGGGCGCCACCTGCGCCATGGCGCTGAGCGGCCGCGCGGACTCCTGCGTGATTCCGCCGGGACTTCAGAGCGCTTATTTGTCGCCGCTGCCGCCGTGGACGCTGCGGCTGGATGCGCAGACGATTCATACGCTGGATGTGCTGGGCGTTCGGACGATCGGCGATCTGCTGATGCTGCCGCGGGCGATGCTGCCGGCGCGTTTCGGGCCGGCGCTTCTGCTGCGCATCCAGCAGGCGCTGGGGGAGGTGTATGAAGAGATCGACGCGTACGAGGCGCCGCAGCCGCCGCACGCGCAAATCGCCTTCGAGACGCCGGTTTTCGATCTGCCGGTGGTGCAGGCCGTGGCGGAGCGGCTGCTGGGGGAGGTGTTGGAGGAGGTGGAGCAGCGCGGCGAGGCGCTGCGGGCGGTGGAGGTGGAGTTATATCGAGAGGGAACAGGGAAGAGGGAACAGGGAACAGAAAGAGGGATCGAGTCTTTCCGAGCCGCGACCGTCGAGACTTTCCGAGCCGCGACCGTCGAGACTTTCCGAGCCGCGACCGTGAGGGAGCGGGCACAAGAACCGCTTCCCGCGCCCTGCGCCCCGCGCCCCGCGCCCTCTGTTCCCTGTTCCCTGTTCCCTGCTTCCTCCTTCCAGATCGGCCTCTCACGCGCATCGCGGGCCCGCTCACACATCGCTAGGCTGCTGCGCGAGCGGATCGAGCGGATCGACCTGGGGCCGGGCGTGTGCGGCGTGTTTATCGCGGCGACGGAAACGACCGCCTGGCGGCCGGGGCAGATGGACCTGTTCGACCCGCGGCCGCGCGAAAACGACGAAGCCTTCGGCTGCCTGCTGGACCGGCTGATCGGCCGGCTGGGCGCGGCGGTGCTGCAGGCGGAATTGCGCGATGATCATCAGCCGGAGTGGGCGGTGGGGTGGAAGGCAGAGGGCGCGGGGCACAGGGCGCAGGGCGCGAGACCGCAGCAGTTCCCCGCGCCCTGCGCCCTGCGCCCTACGCCCTTGCCCGCCCGTCCCCTGCGGCTGCTGCCTCGCCCGCTGGTCGTGCGGGCGATGGCGGTCGTGCCCGACGGACCGCCGACGTGGTTTTCATACGGCGGGTGCGAATACGCGGTGGCCCAGGCGAACGGGCCGGAGCGGATCGAGACCGGCTGGTGGCGCGGGCCGGACGTGCGGCGCGATTACTACCGTGTGACGGTCGAGAGCGGCGAGCAGTTCTGGCTCTTCCGCGACCGCGACGACGAGCGGTGGTATATGCATGGAATGTTTGAATGAAGGCAGAAGTCAGAAGTAAGAAGTGAAGAGAATCCCCCTCTTCTGACTTCTGACTTCTGACTTCTTACTTCTTACTTCTTACTTCGCCATCATGTGCCCGACCGCCGCGTCGAGCTGCAGCAGGCTGGGACCGGCCAGCTTCGCGACCTGGACCAGGTGCGCCATGGAGCTGATCTCCTCGACCTGCTCATCCACGAACCATTGCAGGAAGCTGCGCGTGGCGTAGTCCTTCTCCGTGTCCGCCAGCGCGACCATCGCGTGAATCTGGCCCGTCACGCGGTGCTCGTGGGCCAGCGCCGCCTCGATCGCCGCGAGCACCGTGGGATACTCCGCCTGCGGCTGCGGGACGGCGGCGAGCTTCACCTTGCTTTGGGCTTCGAGCAGATAGTCGAGAATCTTGAGCGCGTGCTCGCGCTCCTCCTCCGTCTGCTTCCGAAAGTAGCGCGCCAGGTTCTTCAAGCCGGCGTCGTCGAACTGGCAGGCCATCGCCAGGTAGGCCTGCGACGCGCCGAATTCGTTCGTAATCTGCTCGTTCAACTTCGCGTTCATCGCATCAGAAATCGCCATGTGAGATTCCTTTCAATTCACTTGACCTTCGCGCCGACAACCGAGCCGCGGTCGTCAGGGAGCGGGCCGCGCGAGCACCGCTCCCTTACGGTCGCGGCTCTGATATTCCCCATTTCGACTCGCGGCATTATTGCAGCGATTGCCCCGCCGCACCATCGCGCGATCCGAAGAGCAGATACGCAATCCGGTTCCGTGCGTTGTTCAGCCGTCGAAGCGAGCGGCTCATCGCCGCGTCCTGCCCGCCGTGTGCGCCGCGCCAGTCGGCCAGTGATTGCAGATCGATCCCGTCGCAGCGGACCGAGATATCGCAAACGAACGCGGCGGGGAAGATCCGTTCGCGGCCCCGCGGCGACTCGAGCGGCCAGCGCCCCGCGCTCTCCAGCAGCGGATGCAGCAACTGGCCGATCGCCGTGCACGCCACGCGACGCTGGTCCGCGTCACCGCGCAAGGCGAATTCGATGATCGTCTCCACCCCGCGCGTGTCGTCCACCTCCAGCCGGCCGTGCGCGATCCCCAGGCGATCCCACGGATCGAGAATGGGCGGCTTGTCCGAAAGCGACCGAAAGACCGCCGGATCAATGCGGGCCAGCGCCAGCCAGGCCGCGTGCCGCGGATAGCCGCTGGTTCCGCAGTGCAGCTCGTCCACGACGGCCTCGAGGCTGCGCGGCTCCGGAACGCGCCCCAGGGCGTACAGGTAGGCTTCGCGCGTGTCGGGATCATCCTCTCGCCGGATTCGCTTCAGAATATCGCCGACGCCTCCGGCCAGTCCCTCTTCTGCGATGATCCAGGCCGCCTTCTGACGATCGGCGGCCTGCGGCGAGTCCAGCAGGTCGAGGGTCTCCATGCGTAGCTTGAACGCCGGCAGTGGAACAACCAGCACCCAGCCGATCATCACAACCGCGGCCAGGCCCATCAGCAGAACCAGCAGTTTTCCACGAATCTTCATGGCGCCGCCGCGAGGTTTGCCCATACTTTCCGGGCAGGCTACACTGGATCGACGCGCGCGCGTAGACGCCGCCCGCCGCAACCTGAGAAAGCAGCCATGCCCACTACCATCTCCGCCAAGCTCGACGCCTCGCCGCATGCGTTTGCCATCGTCGCAGCCCGCTTCAACGAGTTCATCACGGCCAGACTGATCGACGGCGCGACCGACACGCTCATCCGCCACGGCGCAAAAGAAAACGCCATTACCTGCGCCTGGGTGCCCGGCTCATGGGAGCTGCCGCTGGCCGCGCAGAAGCTGGCCGCCTCCGGCCGCTTCGCCGCGATCATTTGCGTCGGCTGCGTTATTCGCGGCCAGACGCCGCACTTCGAATATGTCGCCGGCGAGGCTGCCAAGGGCATCGCGCAGGCTTCGCTTTCCACCGGCGTGCCCGTCTCGTTCGGCGTCATCACGGCCGAGTCGCTTGAGCAGGCGATCGACCGCGCCGGCGGCAAGGCGGGCAACAAGGGCGCCGATGCGGCGCTGGCGGCGATCGAGATGGCCAACCTGCTGCCCCTTCTGAGCCGATGACGGGCGACCCGCGACGACACGAAGCGCGCATGCTGGCGGTGCAGGCGCTGTGCGTGTTCGATTCCATCGGCGATTCGTTCTGGCCGCACCTGGAGACGTTCCTGAGCGACGCGCAGGTGCAGGCCGACCTCGGCCTCGCGGACGCCCTCCCGCCCGAGTACGTGGTTTTCGCCCGTTTCCTCGCCGAAGGGGCGCAGCGTTTCCGCCCGCAGGCCGATGAGTTGCTCGGCGCCGCCTCCGCCGCCTGGTCGGTGCAGCGCATGACCCCGGTCGACCGCAGCATCCTCCGCCTGGGCGTCTTCGAACTCATCAATCGCCGCGACATCACCCCCGCCGTTGCGATCAACGAGGCGATCGAGATGGCCCACGCGTTCGGCGGCCCGAGTTCCGCGGCGTTCATCAACGGCGTGCTGGATGGCGTGCGAAAACGTGTGATCAGTGCCGGAATTTCCGAGCCGCGACCGTGAGGGAGCGGTTCTGCGAAAACCGCACGCGTCGCGGATCGCGCCGCCGGCGCTCGCACGCATGCCCCGGCCGCGAAAAGCATGTAACATAGCCCGCGCATGGAAACGCCGCTTCCCGCAGAGCTTGAGCCGCGCCAGGCCACGCTCGCCGACCGTCGTCGCATGACGCCCGTGAGCCGGCAGGCGGCTCGAACGGCGTTCTGGCGGATGCTGGCGCTGACCTGGCCGCATCGCAAGCCGATGACCTGGGGCGTCGTGCTGGGGCTGGGCGTCGCGCTCACCTACGCCACGAGCCTGGGCGGACTGCTGCCGGTCCTGAAGGTCATCGTCGAGAAGCAGAATCTGAACGCCTGGCTGCTCGAGCGCGCGGCGCACGCGGAGCAGCGGCAGGCATTCGGGGCCGCTGCGCTGAAGTGGCTGGCCGGCTTCTTCCCGGCGGGCGATTCGGCCGCCGCGACCATGAACACGCTGCTCGTGCTCATGGGCGTGCTCCTGGCGATCAACCTCGTCGGCAACGTGCTGCGCTGTATCTCGCAGTACCTCGTGCTCTACGCCTCGCACCGCTCGATGATGGACCTGCGGCGGCAGATGTACCGCAAAGCGCTGCGCGTGCCCATGTCCGCCGTCAGCGGCGACCTGAGCGCCACCGTCAGCCAGTTCATGTCGGAGCAGCGCGAAATCTTCATGGGCGTTACCACGCTCTTCGGCAAGGTCGCACGCGAGCCGCTCAAGGCCGTCTGTGTGCTCGGTGTGGCGCTGGCGATGGACGCACGGCTGACGCTCATCGCGCTGGCGATCGTTCCGCCCGCCGTCGGCCTGCTGTGGTACTTCGGCCGCAAGGTCCGCAAGGCGACGGTGCGCCTGCTGCAGGGATACGGGCTGATGCTCGGTGCACTGGAAGAAACGCTGCAGGGCATCGCCGTCGTGAAGGGCTACGCCCGCGAAGGACACGAACGCAAACGCATGTGGGCCCTCGAACGCCGCATGCTCAGCCAGCAGCTCAAGCTCTCCTGGATCGAGGCGATTTCTTCGCCGCTGATCGAAGTCGTGGGCGTGCTGGCGGCGGCCGCGGGCGTCATCTGGCTGGCGCAGCGCACGTTTGGCGGAGAAATGAGCACCAGCCAGTTCGGCACGATGGTGGTGCTGCTGGCGGCCATGCTCGATCCGATCCGCAAGGTGGCCAACGTCTACAACATGGTGCAGCGCAGCGGCGCGGCCGCGACGCGCGTCTTCGCGTTTCTGGATCAGCCGGAGGAGCACTCCCCGCCGTCCGCGGCCGGGCTTCCGACGGCGGCGCCGCGGCCGCGCGAGGTGCGCTTTGAGCGCGTAGGCTTCCGCTACCGCCCCGACGCGCCGCCCGCCCTGCAGGATGTCTCGCTCAGCGTGCGCCCCGGCGAGTGCGTCGCCGTCGTCGGCCCGAACGGCAGCGGAAAATCGACGCTGCTTCGAATTCTGCCGCATCTGCTGGCCCCGCAGGAGGGGCGCATTTTGATCGACGGCATCGACACGCGCGACCTGAGCCTCAAGGCGCTGCGCGAGCAGATCGCGATCGTCGATCAGCGCCCCGTCATCTTCGCCCGCTCGGTCGCCGAGAACATCGCCTATGGCAAGACGGACGCGTCGCTCGACGAAATCCGCGACGCCGCCCGCCGCGCCTACGCGGCCGATTTCATTGAGCAGCTCCCGCAGCAGTACCAGACGATCGTGGGCGAGTTCGGCGCGACGCTTTCCGGCGGCCAGCGGCAGCGGCTGTCGATCGCGCGCGTCTTCCTGAAGCCCGCCAGCATCCTGGTCTTCGACGAGGCCACCAGCGAAATCGACGCGGAAAGCGAGCGAAAAATCCACGCCGCGCTCGACGAGCTTCGCCGCGGCAAGACGACGTTTCTGATCGCGCATCGCCACACGGTGATGGAGATGGCCGAGCGGATCGCGGTGATGGACGCCGGCCGGCTGATCGACTTCGGCACGCGCGAGGAGCTGCTCTCGCGCTGCCCGCTGTTTGTCGCGCTGTATCGCTCGCCAGGGGCGTAGGGCGTAGTGCGTAGGGCGTAGTGCGTGGGTCGTGGGGCGTAGGACGGTGCATCCGATCGCCGGCGTTTTTCCGAACCCGCCGCGCCAAGCGGCGGGGTGGCGTCCCGGCCTGTTTGGCGCCGCTTCTTCGGTTCGTCACCCCGCCGCTTGGCGCGGCGGGTTCGGACATGCACGCCCGCCGAGCTGCTTCTCTCCGCGCCCTTTCCGCCCGCCGGTGTTTCCCCTAAATTCCCGGTTTCCACAGCATCCGGGAGACACGATGACGACGCTCGCTCATACCCTCGCCGACCGGGCGAAAAAGCTCCGATTCGAAGACCTCAGCCCGCACGTGGTGCACGAGGTCAAACGCCGCATTCTCGACTCGATCGGCTGCGCCCTGGGCGCGTGGACGAGTCTGCCCGCGAAGGTCACGCGCAAAGTCGCGCAGGACATCCCGATCAGCAACGGCGCCGGCATCTGGGCCTCAAAACACCGCACCACTCCCGACTTGGCCACGTTCACCAACGGCGCCCTCGTCCGCTACCTCGACTTCAACGACACCTACCTCAGCAAAGAGCCGGCCCACCCCAGCGACAATATCCCCCCCTGCCTGGCCGCCGGTCAGGCCGCCGGCTCGTCACCGAAGGAGATTATCGCGGCCATCGCCCTGGCCTACGAAGTTCAGTGCCGTCTGTGCGACGCCGCATCGCTCCGCAAGCATGGCTGGGACCACGTCTACTACGGCGCGCTCTCGTCGGCCCTCGCCGCGGCGAAGCTCTACGGCCTCTCGCCCGAGCAGATGGTCCACGCCCTCGGAATCGCCGGCGTGTGCAACTTCGCCACGCGCCAGACGCGCACCGGCCAGCTTTCGGCCTGGAAGGCCTGCGCCTTCTCGAACGCCGCCCGTAACGGCGTCTTCGCCGCCTACCTGGCGAAGGAAGGCATGACCGGCCCGAACGAGATTTTCGAAGGGCCGAAGGGGCTGATGAAGGTGGTCACCGGCCCGTTCGAGATGAAATGGGCCGCCGCGCCCGACGACTGGATGATCCGCAGGACCTACATTAAGTTTTGGCCGGCGGAGTATCACTCGCAGTCGGCCATCGACGCCGCCCTTCAGCTTCGCCCGCAGATCGGCGATTACCGCAATATCACGAGCATCCTCTTCGAAAGCTTCGAGGCCTGCGTCAGCATCATCGGCAGCGAGCCGGAGAAATGGCGCCCCACCAGCCGCGAAACGGCTGATCACAGCATGGGTTTCTGCGTGGCCTGCGCCCTGATCGACGGCGACGTGACGCGCGGCAGCTTCACGGACGCGAAGATCCGCGACGCGGAAGTGCTCGGATTGCTCGATAAGATCAGAATTGTGGAAACGCCCGAGTGCAACGCCGGCTACCCGGCGGGCATCCCAAACAACATGATCGTGAAGCTCAAGGACGGGCGGGAATTGCGCAAGCGCGTGGATTTCCCGCGTGGGCACGCGGGCAATCCGATGACAGATGAGGAGGTTGTGAGCAAGTTCCGCAAGCTGGCCGCCGGCGTCGTCAGCGAGCAAACCGCGTCACGGCTGGTGGACGCCTGCATGACGCTGGACCAGGCGAAGGACGTGGCGGCGCTTTTCGAGTTTGAGACGGCAAGCTGATTGGAGACACGTTCAGCGGATGAAGCGTGGCCCGGCGCCGCTCTGTCCGAACCCGCCGCGCCAAGCGGCGGGCCGACGTGCGTCTGTCCGAACCCGCCGCGCCAAGCGGCGGGGTGACGTGCGTCTGTCCGAACCCGCCGCGCCAAGCGGCGGGGTGACGTGCGTCTGTCCGAACCCGCCGCGCCAAGCGGCGGGGTGACGTGCGTCTGTCCGAACCCGCCGCGCCAAGCGGCGGGGTGACGTGCGTCTGTCCGAACCCGCCGCGCCAAGCGGCGGGGTCGT
>SMLU01000006.1 GCA_007859745.1 Phycisphaerae bacterium RAS1
TACACTCTGTCACACGTGGCCTCCTTGCCTGAACACTGGCGAACCTCTAGCAAGTCCCCAGTTTACAAGGCTTCGAGGCCATGTCTATTTCAACGCAGCAACGAACTGATGAAATATCCGGGCTAGGGTTCGCCCGGAACGCAGATTGGGCATCGTGGGCCTACTCGCTGCGCGCCGCGGCGCCAAGCGCCACAACAAACGGGTTGATGTCGAGCACGTTCACGACTCCATCCTGATTCAGATCGCCCAGTGCCGCGTCGCAGGCCGGGTAAAGCGCCGAGTAGGTCGCGGGGGCGATCAGAGCCAGGACGAATGGGTTGATATCTAGCACGCCGATCGCGCGGTCGCAGTTGAGGTCGCCGAGGGCAAAGCGCCGCAGGCAGCCGAGGCCGACGACGAACGGCGTTCCGGCATGCCATACGGTTTCACCCTGGTCGTTTGGCCGGCCGTCGTAGTTCCAGTGCGGATCTGCCGTCAACTCGAATATCTCGCCGGCGTGGTGAATGCACACCTGCCACGTCTGCGAGTCCTCGTGCCAGCGGTTAAAGGCAATGAACCCGCCGTTCTTGCTCATGTAGAGTCCACTGCCCCATGTCGTCAGCACCGACAGGACGCCCCGATCCCAGACAATAATCTGATCATCGAACCCCTCATACCACGCGATCTGTCCGGCGTTGTTAATGTCGCAGCGCTGTGGTTCAACGCGGTTGTACGTAATCTGGGTAGTGGCGCCGCCTACGTAGTGCATGATGTCCGATTGCCACGGCGGCTCACAGTCGTAGTATCGCACCCAGACGATCTCATCATAATCATTGAGCTTTGCGGCCTCGTTCGAGTATCCCTGTTCACTGATGTTCTTGACGGTGACGCCGTCAAAGAACATCACATCGGCATCGGTGCCGGCACAGCCGGTACCGACCCAGCGATACCAGACGGCATGTCCGGCGGCGTTTACGCGAGGCGCGAAATGGTGCAGCGACCCCGAGGTCAGGATGGTGGTCTGCCCATCGACGAGCATCGCGATTTGCATCCATCCACCCGGCCCATCCGCCCGGCTCCAGACGATGGTCCCGTCATCATTGATGTCCGGGAAGTCATCGCGAACGTTGTCGAGCGTAAGCTGTTGCACCTGACCGTTCTCGTACAGATACAACTCAGATGTATCCGCGTTGTACGGATCCGCACGGACCGCAAAGACGACTTGCCCGCGGTTGTTGATCGCCGGATAGCGTGCCCAGCCGGGCGGCGAGGGAATGGTGCTGAGATAGTACCCTGGCGGAATGTCCTCCGTCAAGGCGACGATTCCACACAGGAGAAGAGATGTCGGCAACAGCAAATGCGGCGTTCGCATCGCGCACCTCCCGCGTCTAGTCGGTCTGAATGCGCCCGTCGACCATGGTAATCAACATCTCGTTGCTCACGGGCGCTTCCAGGTTAAACGTCTGGACGGTCACGGTTTCCGGCCCGCTACCCGTCCCGGTAAAGTTGGTGCTGGTCTGAACTTCGATCCTCTGGATCGTGTGCGTCGCGAGCGTGCAGGTGAATGTCGTGTCCGTGTCGCCGAAGCGCGCCACGT
>SMLU01000007.1 GCA_007859745.1 Phycisphaerae bacterium RAS1
CATCGGAAGCGAGTGATGGTCCGTGTGCCACTGCTCTGCGAGCAGTGTCTTGGGTCGCCGGCGACGGGTTCGGTATCATGGCGGCATGGAGAGCGGGATACGCAAGACGCGGAAGGCTCGGGACGAGCCGGGACACGCGCACTTTCTCACGTACTCGTGCTACCGGCGGCTGCCGCTCTTGTCGCGCGGCCGGACCCGGCGATGGGTGATCGACGCGAGGGAGAGGGCCCGGCGCGAGCACGACGCGGCGCTGTGGGCCTACGTCATCATGCCGGAGCACGTGCATCTTCTGCTCTGCCCCCTCCGGCCGCGCTACGAAATGCGGCACATTCTGGCCGCGTTGAAGCGGCCGATCGCGACGGCGGCCAAAGCCTATCTGCTGGAGCACGGCCAAGCCGCGTGGCTGGACCGGCTGACGGTGCGCTACCCGACGCGCGAGGTGTTCCGTTTCTGGCAGCCGGGCGGCGGGATCGACCACAACATTTTCCAGCAGAAGACCGTCGCGGCGGTGGTAGAATACATCCACGCGAACCCGCTTCGGCGCGGATTAGTCGCGCACCCGACGGACTGGAGCTGGTCGAGCGCTCGGTTCTGGGAAGGAAGATCGGATGTTCCTCTCGCGATGGACCACCCCGACGGTTGAGGGCGTGGCCGACGGCCGAAGACACTGCTCGCAGAGCAGTGGCACACGTGGAGGTTGCTTGGAGAATGAACAGTGCCACCCCGCCCGTTTGTAGTGTACCCATGATCCCGAAGAGTGAAAGCACACGACCGAGTCGCGTACCACCACTAGTTGTGGCCAGTGCCCTACTGCACGCTATGGGAGGCGCCGTTCCAATGCGGAGACTATCGCTCAGTGCGATTGAGTTCGCGCGGCTGGTTGGACACTCGTCTACCGAGTCGTTGCGCACAGTAACACTTAAGGAGTTTGCGAGTGCGCTGTTCGACATTGCACGGTATGTACATGGCTCGCGTTACGTCACACACATGCGCTTCCGCTATGGCAACAACACTGGTTCCCTGATCTTCGAGTGCGATCGAGCCCACTCGTCGCTAACTCTTCGCTGGTCACCCGAGCCGATGCTCGGATGGGCTGATCGACTGGTGTGGCGACGCGAGTCTTGCATGCGTCTATTCATCCGAGACTCGATAACCATCTTCTATGATGCGCGTCTATGCGTAGTGTGGCACGTGTTGTCGTGGATCCGTAGGTCGAGCTGAGTTGCGTAGGGCGGGGTGGCACTGTCGGAGCATCGGAAACCAGTGATGATCCGTGTGCCACTGCTCTGCGAGCAGTGTCTTGGGTCGCCGGCGACGGGTCCGGAATCATGGCGGCATGGAGAGCGGGATACGCAAGACGCGGAAGGCTTGGGACAAGCCGGGGCACGCGCACTTTC